>JBOFCH010000089.1:0-6624 GCA_051645985.1 Plesiomonas sp.
GCCTAAGGTCACTATCACCGGTGCCAGCAAGCTGGAGACTACGATATAGTTAGCGGTAGTCGGCAATCCCATACCGAGGATCAAGCTGAGTAAGGCGGTCAACAGCAACATCAGCAACAGATTGCCCATTGACAGGTACTCCACCAGATCGGCCAATACCAGCCCGACCCCCGTCTGAGATACCGCGCCAACAATAATCCCCGCCGTGGCCGTGGCGATCCCAATCCCAATCATGTTGCGCGCGCCAGCAATCAACCCTTCACGCAAGTCCACCACGCCATCACGAAAGCCGCCGTAATTATGCCGGCCGTCGCTGCGCAGCCAATTGAGTAGCGGACGCTGAGTCAATAAGATCACAATCAGCATCATCGTTCCCCAAAAGGCCGATAATCCCGGCGACAAACGCTCCACCATCAGACACCACACCAACACCACCACCGGCAACAAGAAGTGCAGGCCGGAAAGCAGCACTGAACGGGTATGCGGTAGCTTGTCTAACGGTGCATTCGGATCTTCTGCCGGCAACGGCTCATTACTGGCCGCCACTTTCAGCAGCGCCAAATAAGTCCCGGCCAGCAACACGCCAATACCCGGCAATGCATAATCACCCAGTACCGGTTTAAGCCAACCCAAGCCATAGTACACCGCCAGTGACACACCACTGATCAGTGCTGCGCCAAAGGCAAAGCCAGTCAATCGCTGTAACCACGGGCGCGGCTGTACATGCCCCACCGGTTGCATCCCGAGCTTAAGCGCCTCTAGGTGCACGATATACAGTAGTGCGATATAGGAAATCGCGGCCGGTAAAAAGGCATGCTTGATGATCTCCACATACGGAATACCGACATATTCCACCATCAAAAAAGCCGCTGCGCCCATCACGGGAGGCATAATCTGACCATTTACTGATGATGCCACTTCCACCGCACCCGCTTTTTCCTTAGAAAAACCGACCCGTTTCATCATCGGAATGGTAAAGGTGCCGGTGGTGACAACGTTAGCAATCGAGGAGCCTGAGATGACCCCAGTCAACGCGGACGCAACCACGGCCGCCTTGGCCGGCCCACCACGTAGATGGCCCAGCATGCTAAAGGCCAGCTGGATAAAATAGTGTCCGGCGCCGGCACGCTCCAACAGCGCGCCAAACAACACAAACAGGAAGACAAAACTAGTGGAAACGCCAAGGGCAATCCCGAACACGCCTTCGGTGGTGATCCACTGATGATTTGCCAACGCGGTAAGGCTAACACCGCGGTGCGCCAACAGACCCGGCATCCACGGGCCGGCTAAGCTGTAGCCAAGAAACACGAGGGCGATAACCGCCAGCGCCGGCCCCAAGGCGCGCCGAGCGGCCTCCAACAGCAACGGAATGCCAAGGCAAGCTACGGCAAAATCCATACTGGTCAGGTTGCCCGGACGCTGCGCTAAAAACTCATAGGCCAAAAACAGGTAAGCGGCACAACCGGCACCGGCCAAGCCGAGCAGCATATCGGCAAGCGGAACCCGATCGCGCGGTGACGTGCGCAAGGCGGGAAAAACCAAATACGCCAGCAAAATAGCAAATGCCAAATGGATAGCGCGGGCTTCGGTATCGTTCAGCACGCCAATCCCTAGCATGAAGGGCAGCGGTGAAGCTATCCAGAGCTGAAATAAAGACCAGAGCAAAGCCAGAATGGCGATCACTTGGCTCATCATGCCAAGCGGTAAGCGAGCGCCAACATCCTGCGCAATCAGATCTTCTGCTGATTGCCGTTCTTGTGATGGTGTATGTTGCATGAGGATGACTCCGTGGGGACTCCATGAACGGTACTACATAAACAAACCGGCTCTGTCACAAGCCGGCCTGCCTTACTGCGTAACTCACTGTGTAGGATTACATCCAGCCACGCTCTTTGTAGTAACGCTCAGCCCCTTCGTGCAGTGGCGCTGACAGCCCCACGGAGATCATGTCGGCTTCTTGCAATTCGGCAAATGCCGGATGCAGACGCTTAAAACGATCCAAATTATCGAACACCGATTTGGTCAACTGATAGACCACCTCCGGATCGGTGTTAGCACTCACAGACAACACCGCTTTTCCCCCAATGGATGGTGTTGGCTGCGGATTTCCCTTATACAGCCCCCCTGGGATCTCAGCTTTGGTAAAATAACTTTTTTCCGCCAACAGCTTGTCAATTTCCGGCCCCGTCACCGGTACCAGTACCGCATCGGTGGTGGTGGACGCTTCTTGGATCGCCCCATTCGGATGACCGACAAAGTAGCTCATGGCATCAATGTTATTGTCCCCCAAGGCGGATGCCTGCTCAGCCGGTTTCAACTCGGAGACTAAGCGAAATGCCGATTTATCCCAGCCTTTCACCGCCATAATCTCTTCGAAGGTATCGCGCTGACCCGAGCCAGGATTACCGATATTAACGCGTTTGCTCTTCAGGGCATCAAAGCTATCAATCGCCGCATCTTTACGTGCCAAAATGGTAAAAATCTCGCTTTGCAGGGAGAACACCGCGCGCATATCGTTCATCGGCCCTTGTACTTTGAACGGCTCTAGCCCTTTCATCGCTTTGTACTGATGATCGGACTGCATGATCCCGAAGTTAAACTCACCACTGCGGATCCCGTTGACGTTAGCCACGCCACCCCCACTGGCCGGGGCATTACATTTGATAGCATGCTGAGCTGCGCCCTGATTGAGAAAACGGCAAATAGACTGTCCCGCTACGTAATAGACACCGGTCTGACCTCCAGTACCGATAGTCACAAAGCGATCTGCGGCCTGAGCCGTAGGCGCAGACAGCGTACCAAACAAAGCAGCAGAAATAGCGCACGCTAGGGTTAATCCCTTCATCAATTAATCCTTTTTATCGTCATCAGAAGAGTACCACCATCCCCTCCCGGGGAAGATGATGTGGGTAGGTGCGATGTCTTCACGGCAAGAAGACTAATGACGGGTAGTCAACAATTAGACAGAATAAAGTTACATCCCATCACAAAAACACACATTCAGAAAATAACCCGAAACCGGCTAGTTAGCGCAAACATTAATCGTTATTGAGCCGAATATTCATCGAAAAATTTGAAGGAGATCAACTTAAAACACCAAAAATTTACAATCAGATGATCTAATTGTTTATTCTGATAATGATATTTGTAACGTTATTTTGTGTTTTGTCAGACCAGAGAGAAATTTTGATAGGCATCCATGAGCATTCACAAATACACACAAGTAAGCGCTGCTACAGTAAAAGCTGCTACAGTAAAAATAGAACAGCAATAAGCACTACAGAGTCCGCAGTGCCTATTACAAAGTCTCGTGACTATTCAACTCGAATTGAAAGCGTCAATATCAGAATACAATCCGGTACATCAAACCTATATTGCCCTCACCACCACATCCAGTAATTAACGTTGTGCCTCTAAGTTGCGTTGCACAAAAAGTTGTATTGCACAAAGTACAGAGGGAGGATTACTTATTCAATCCGGTGAAAATGCATGGACAGGGAAGTACCAGACGTCAACGTTATCGTTGTCAAAAAACCTACAATGGCAAGAGGTTAAATAAATTTGTCTTGATGATAAAAAACACGAGGGTCGGCAGTTTGTTAAAAACTAACCGCCAACCCCAATGAATAGCCGGTGGTATTATCGCCGGTGATATAGCGTGCTACCAGCCGCGTGCGTGAGATCCAGATATCGTATTTACTGGTATCAATTTCCATCCCCAAACCAAACGAGGTCAGGTAATCAAATCCCAATGCACCACGCTGCTCATCGAGAAACTCGGTATGAGCCGACTCCAACACCACCCGCACCGGGCGCTCAAAAAGGTGCATTCCGGTTGGGATACGGGTACGAAAATAGAGATTCAACTGTTCGGCAGACGCACCACCGGCCACCGCACGATCATCTTTTTGAAATGGCTCCAAACGGATATTGGAGTAACGCGCCTCCACATCCATGTCATAGGCATCGGAGAAAAATTCATAATCCAGCATTAACGAGCCGCCATAGCCATAGAAGCTGATATTACCGCCATCCAGAAAGGCCAGCTCTCGTCCGGTACGATTTTCCAAAATCAGCCGACCAATCAACACATCACTGGCCACCGTGCCCAAGGAGATATTTAAGATCGGACGCAACACCAAATGCTCACGCAAAGGAAAATCCCAACCCACGCCTCCAGCAGCAGAAAAAGCATTCCAGCGAAACGGCACACTGCGAACCTCTTCACCCGAGGTGACAATAAAACGCGGATCATAACGGCTATAGCCCATGGTGCCTTCGGCATACAGTGGGAAATCGCTGCTCAATGTCGCTCCGCCACCAAACTGGGTCAGGCGCATGCCAACATCGTCATCATTCACATTACCGGACGCCACAGACAGATTGCTGGTCGTCACATCGGGCACCACCGTGAAGCTGAGCAAACTGGCGGCAGCGTTAATACGTTTTCGTACCAGCTCATCATTTTGCAACAATGACTGGGCATAGCCGCGAGCCAGCGGAAGCAGACACACCAAAACGCACAGTAAACGAACGATCTTCATCTGGCTCATCCTTCTGCATGCTCTCGCATCATGCCATCAGGCAGACGCAGCCTTGGCAAGTATGAGTCAGGATTGAACTTCGCTCCAGATTTTGCTCCCAGCGTTATATCTCATCCGAAAAATTAGCCATCGTGGTTATAGAACACAGTTACCCAAACGAAATTAGCGCCGCACTATAAGATTTGGATGCGGTTTGGTCTGCGCCTAAAACGATAAAATAAGACTGCCTGACAATAATAAACGTGACGTTCATACCTATATTAATTGATTGTTTTAGAAGGGGTTTACGATATTAAAATGCAAGGAAAACAGTGCGCCGATACAAAATTTTACAATAGGCCGTTATCGACCATAATAACAGAATCCCCCTTCATCTCTTGATTGAGCGAAATCCAGACCAGCGCCTATTCGCTCGGTTAACGCCTCTGTATATCCTCGATAAGGAGTTATGCCATGCGTCTAAAACCCCGTTTCATTGTCTCCACCGTGCCTATCCATCACCAAAATATGACATCGGTCTATTTTTGTGGTGTGGGTATTTTTATTCTCAGCATGCTGATAACACCGCTACAAGCCGCCACCGCAGCGAAAGATGCCACAGAGCAGACTAAAGCCGAAAATAAAAAAGTTGCCGATACTTTTCCCTTCGCCGATAAAAAAGATTTTGAATTTTCACACAAAGGATTTATTGCGCGCCCTAAGGAATTAATTATTAAGAATAAAGACGGGGTACCCGTATGGGATATGGAGTCATACGCCTTTATTCAAGAAAATAAACCCGCGCCCGACAGCGTCAACCCCAGTTTGTGGCGTAATGCCCAACTCAATACCCAAGCCGGTTTATTTAAAGTCAGCGACCGTATTTATCAGGTACGCGGTTATGACTTATCCAACATCACCTTTGTACAAGGTGACACCGGTTGGATTGTCTTTGACCCACTGATCTCAACCGAAACCGCCAAAGCCGCCTACGATCTGGTCAGCGAGCACTTGGGCAAAAAACCGGTGGTCGGTGTGGTATACAGTCACTCGCATGTTGATCACTATGGTGGGGTCAAAGGGATCGTCAGTGAAGAAGATGTGAAAGCCGGTAAAGTGAAAATCTTTGCGCCAGATGGCTTCATGGAGCATGCGGTCAGTGAAAACGTCACCGCAGGGAATGCGATGGGACGCCGTGCCATCTACATGTACGGCGCGTTGCTGCCACGGGATGAAAAAGGCGGAGTCAACGGCGGCTTAGGGCAAACCACCTCAACCGGTAACGTCACCTTAATTGAACCGACTGATGTGATCAGTAAGACCGGCACGACCGTGGATCTGGATGGCGTGACCATGGTGTTCCAAATGACGCCGGGTACCGAAGCGCCCGCAGAAATGAATACCTGGTTTCCGCAATTTAATGCGTTGTGGATGGCCGAAAACTGCACCGGTACGCTGCACAATCTTTATACTCTGCGCGGAGCGCAGGTGCGTGATGGTCAGAAATGGGCCCATTATCTGGATGAAACCATTGATCTGTATGGCAAAAATGTAGACGTCATTTTTCAGTCTCACCACTGGCCACGTTGGGGTAATGCCTACGCCAATGATTACATGAAGAAAACCCGCGATACCTATAAATACATTCACGATCAATCGGTTCGCCTCCTCAATCATGGCTATACCTCACAGGAAATTGCCGAGCAGATTGAGCTGCCGCCGGAGTTGAATTCCCTGTGGTATGTACGTGGTTATTACGGCACCGTCAAACACAATGCTAAAGCGGTCTATCAAAAATACATGGGCTGGTATGACGCCAATCCATCGAACCTCAATCCTCTGCCTCCTGAAGCGGCAGCGAAAAAATGGGTGGAATATATGGGCGGTGCCGATGCGGTACTGGCCAAAGCCAAAGACGATTTTAAACAAGGGAATTACCGCTGGGTGGCGGAAGTCACCAACAAAGTGGTGTTTGCCGACCCGAATAATCAAGCCGCCAAAGAGTTAAATGCTGATGCGCTGGAGCAGCTAGGCTACCAAGCTGAATCCGGCCCATGGCGCAGCGCTTATTTGCAAGGCGCGTATGAACTGCGTAACGGTG
>JBOFCH010000090.1:0-2089 GCA_051645985.1 Plesiomonas sp.
TGATCCAGCGGCGACCGTGACTCGATTGCTTGCGCAACCAGCCATAGAGACGTTTTTGCGTTTTTTTATCCATTACCACCATCCTCGCGTCGAGTGGCGCAAGACTATCCTTGCCGTTTGGCCTTGGCAACCTTGTAAATTATCTGTGCTGAAAATGTTTGCTTGAAAAAGCAACCGACTGCTCAATCCTTGTCCGAACAGATTGATTTATTGAAAAAAGTGGCAAATGCGGCATTGCGCTCGGCGGCAAAATGCATATAGTAAGAGCCCTGACGCGGGTGTAGTTCAATGGTAGAACGGTAGCTTCCCAAGCTGCATACGTGGGTTCGATTCCCATCACCCGCTCCAACAATTTCAGATGCCAGGCGGGCATCGTATAATGGCTATTACCTCAGCCTTCCAAGCTGATGATGCGGGTTCGATTCCCGCTGCCCGCTCCAGCTTCAAAACAAAAAGCCCACTCCTGCGAGTGGGCTTTTTGTTTTTCATCTTGTTCACCGTTTGACGCAACGATCACCGTATTTCTGCATTATCTCTGCATTATCTCTGCATTAAGGGAAACCGCAGAGACAGAAAAGGCGCCGAGGGCGCCTTTTCAGATCAACAGTGTAGCGAGAGCTTATTCCTGCTCCAGCTCACCACAGAAACGGTAGCCTTCGCCGTGGATGGTGGCGATGATCTCCGGGGTGTCATTGACGCTTTCGAAGTGCTTGCGAATGCGACGGATGGTCACATCGACAGTACGGTCGTGGGGCTTTAGCTCACGGCCGGTCATCTTCTTAAGCAATTCAGCACGGGTCTGGATCTGGCCCGGGTTTTCGCAGAAGTGCAGCATGGCGCGGAACTCGGAGCGCGGCAGCTTGAACATGTCGCCAGTCGGGCTGACCAGTGCGCGGCTGTTGATATCCAGTGCCCAGCTGTTGAACAGGTAACGCTCAACCAGCTTCTTCTCTTCGCCACCGGCTGCCACGTTCATGGTGCGGCTCAGCAGGTTACGGGCACGGATGGTCAGCTCGCGGGGGTTGAACGGCTTGGTGATGTAATCATCAGCGCCGATCTCCAGGCCCAGAATTTTATCCACTTCGTTGTCGCGACCGGTCAGGAACATCAGAGCGATGTTGTCGTTTTCACGCAGCTCACGAGCCAGCAGCAGGCCATTTTTGCCTGGCAGGTTGATGTCCATGATCACCAGATTGATGGTGTGGGAGGTGAGAGCTTGATGCATCTCATCGCCATTATTGGCTTCAAGAACCGCGTAGCCTTCTGCTTCGAAAATGCTTTTCAGGGTATTGCGTGTGACCAGTTCGTCTTCGACGATCAGAATGTGTGGTGTTTGCATGAGTATTCCCAGATTCTTATCAGTTAATTATCTTAAATTTAACACTCTTTGGCGTTTCAAACCGATTTCCTGACGGATCCTGAAAATTTATTACGTCATCCTGGGTATGCGTGTCAGGTCGGAATATCGCGAATTAGGCATTGGTACCGGCAAGTATCCCTGTGCCACTTATAGGTTCTCGACAAGTCTGGTCGAGCAGAGCCTGGAAAGGTCATCCATTACGAAAGTGGCCGCATTTTATCAGTTAACAGGAGCATAACAACACTCTTTGCTGTCAGATAGCAACTTTTTAACTCTGTTTTGATATAGGTCAAACCCTAGCATAGCGGCATCATACTTGGCCTGAACCCAGTTTTCGCCCTTATAAAATGTAATGGAATGTAACATGTGATTGACATGATTTTGTGGGAAAACTACAAGAAAATCTGCTTTATCGCGCCATTTGAGACACCAAACTGGCCTGCGTTTGCCATCATCACCGCCTGGAACCCTGCCAGTCAGCAGGTCGGTGAGCGGCGCAATCGACGGCGGGAACGGGCACTGTGGCGTCTGTTGACGTTGGAACTGCAGGCGGCGGTGGCTGGTCCGTTTTGGGGATCTGACCCGGACGAACGTTGGCAGGAGTCATCGCTGGCAGTGGCGTTATCCCTGCCGCAAGCCCGTCAGGTGGCGGCCCGCTTTGGCCAGCATGCCATCTATTGGGTTGAGGATGGCCAGCTCTGGTTGGTACCAGTATTAACTGATAAATCA
>JBOFCH010000091.1:0-1975 GCA_051645985.1 Plesiomonas sp.
TGTCTAGTCCTTAAGCCGTGTTTACCGGCTATGTAATTTTTTTACCACAGCCATGCTAGCCAACTTATTTCGCGCAGTAAACCGCTCTCCGGCAAATCGGATCTGCTGTACTGCCCCCGTCTGACCGCAAAATAAGTCGCTGTCAGCTAACAAAACGCCCCTCTCCTCTGTGCGGCTCATACACGCTATTTTTAGACATCAGTCATATTCTGACGAAAAAATACGATCATTCTGATTTTGGAGCGCTGTCCACCCTCGGCCTCTGGTAGTATATTTTCAGCATATTCCCCAAAATATCGGGGGTTACGGATTTCAGTTACATTCCAAATAGCGCGTGGTATCCGCATGAACACACTGGACAAAATCCAGAAAAGCTTGGAGCATTTTAGCAAATCGGAACGCAAGGTTGCCGAGGTCATCATTGCCTCTCCTCAAACTGCCATTCACTCCAGCATTGCCACTTTGGCCAAAATGGCGGATGTCAGTGAGCCGACCGTAAACCGTTTTTGCCGCCGTCTGGATACCAAAGGTTTCCCTGATTTTAAACTGCATCTGGCTCAGAGTCTCGCCAACGGTACACCATACGTGAACCGTAACGTGGAAGAAGATGATGCCGCCGAGGCCTATACCGCCAAAATCTTCGAATCCACCATGGCCAGTCTGGAAGTGGCGAAAAACAGCTTGGATACAGGCGCAGTCAACCGTGCGGTGGATCTGCTGACCCAAGCTAAGAAAATTTCCTTTTTCGGCCTTGGCTCTTCCGCCGCCGTGGCACACGATGCCATGAATAAATTTTTCCGCTTTAATGTGCCGGTTCTGTGGTTCGATGATGTGGTTATGCAGCGCATGAGCTGTATGAACGTGAATGAAAACGATGTCATCGTCCTGATTTCCCACACCGGTCGAACCAAGAGTCTGGTTGAAGTGGCGCAGCTTGCCCGTGAGAATGATGCCACCGTGATTGCCATTACGTCGGAAGGCTCACCGTTAGCCCGTGAAGCTTCGCTGGCACTGACATTGGATGTACCGGAAGATACCGACGTTTATATGCCAATGGCCTCACGTATCGCACAGTTGACACTGATAGATGTTCTGGCTACCGGCTTTACCCTGCGCCGCGGTGCCAAATTCCGCGATAATCTCAAGCGGGTTAAAGATGCCCTGCGCGATTCCCGCTTTGAAAAAGGCCCTACCGCCTGATATAAGAGTACATGCATGAATGCTTATGCATAATCGCTGCACATTTTGCGGTACCTCACCTTGATGTACCGCAACGGAAGCCGCATGAAAGCACTAACGCAAGTTTCATGCAAAGTGCGATAATAGCCGGAGTCATCGTGCCATCAGGCTATCCCGGATAACCACACGCTGGCACGCCGGATTATCGCATTCCGCTGACTACGACGAATTTGCTGTCCTTGCCTGACAGCATCGTATAGCGACTATATAACGGAGTTATCCATGTCAAGAAGGCTCAGAAGAACCAAAATCGTTACCACACTCGGCCCAGCAACTGACCGCGACAATAATCTTGAAAAAATCATTGCCGCCGGTGCTAACGTTGTTCGTCTAAACTTCTCCCACGGCAGCGCAGAAGACCATCAGATGCGTGCCAACAAAGTGCGTGAAATCGCGGCTAAACTGGGTAAACACGTTGCAATTCTGGGCGATCTGCAAGGTCCTAAGATTCGGGTCTCAACCTTCAAAGAAGGTAAAATTTTCCTGAATGTGGGTGACAAATTCCTGTTGGATGCGGATCTGCCAAAAGGCGAAGGCGATAAAGAACAAGTTGGTATTGACTATAAAGGTCTGCCAAACGATGTAGTTCCGGGCGATATCCTGCTGCTGGATGATGGCCGTGTGCAGTTGAAAGTGCTGGAAGTGCAAGGCGTTAAAGTCTTCACTGAAGTGACTGTGGGTGGCCCACTGTCTAACAACAAGGGCATCAACAAGCTCGGTGGTGGCCTGTCCGCAG
>JBOFCH010000092.1:0-4793 GCA_051645985.1 Plesiomonas sp.
CATCTGCTGCTCGCCAATTACGCGGGTGGTGACTGGGGAGAACTCATCGGCCAGTTGGCGGGCATGAGAAGCCAGATAGGCTGGGTTGCAGATATTGGGCGGCATGTTACCGAGATCTTTGGCAATTTTGAGACCCGAGGCGACGGCCAGACCGTGCTGGATAGCCTTCTCTCCGACCGACAACTCACGGCGGGTCGGCACGTTAAATACCAGTTTGCGCAGTGGGCGACGCGGTTCAACCTTGATGCTCTTCATCTGATCAAAGGTGTACAGCGCTTCTTTGGCCGATTCCACCGCTTGGCGCACTTTCCAGTAGGTGTTGCGCCCGCGCACATGCAGTTCGGTCAGGAAGCATACTGCTTCCATCGAGCCAGTTTCATTCAAGGTATTGATGGTTTTTTGAATGATCTGTTTGAACTGGCGCTCATCCAGCTCGCGCTCTTTGCCACAACCGACCAGCAAGACACGCTCGGAGAGGATGTTGGGAACCTGATGTAAAAGCAGCATCTGGCCAGGCTTACCTTCCAGATCGCCGCGACGCAATAATGAACTAATATAACCATCACTGATCTTGTCCAGTTGCTCGGCGATCGGTGACAGACGGCGTGGCTCGAAGACGCCAACAACAATGCAGGCGCTGCGCTGCTTTTCAGGGCTGCCGCTTTTTACACTAAACTCCATGCAGTCTCCTAAAGACAAAGGATGTGCTTTTCTGGATAATGGCGGGTTCATGAGAAAACTCAGTGAGGTAGATCGCCTTCACCAGATGAATGCGTTAATCTATTTACAGAATTATTAACAGCGCTCAGGCCGATGCGGAACAAACGATATTCCGCGCTTTTATCCAGCCAAAGCTCTGAAAAATGGCCTATTAGCCAAAAAACTATAGATATTCACTCAAAAAGACAAGTTTTCATAGGCGTAAAGAGCGTGATCATTATTAGATATCTGGTACGGGAAGTGCTGAAAAGCCAGATCGCCATCTTGTTTGTCCTGATGTTGATCTTCTTCTGCCAGAAGTTAGTCCGAGTTTTATCCTCCGCGGTGGAAGGCGATTTGCCGGCCAACCTCGTGATGTCTGTTCTGGGCTTAGGCTTGCCCTACATGGCACAGCTGATGCTGCCATTGAGCCTATTTGTCGGTTTGCTATTTACGTATGGCCGCCTGTACGCGGAAAGTGAGATGACCGTGATGTTTGCCTGCGGCATGGGCAAACGTACCTTATTACGTGCCGCAGCGTGGCTGGCGCTTCTGACCTCTATGCTGGCCGCCGGTAACGTATTGTGGCTTAGCCCGCTCTCGGCCAAAACTGAAGCGCAGGTGATCAGCGAAGCGAAAGCGAATCCGGGTCTGGCGGCGCTGGTTGCTGGGCAGTTCCAAAGCTCACCGGATGGCAGCTCCGTGATCTTCGTCAACCGTCTGGAAGGCAACCAACTGCAAGATGTGTTTGTCGCGCAGTTGCGCCCCCGTGGCGAGAGCAGTCGGCCATCCGTGGTGGTATCCAGCGCAGGTCAGGTGGAAAAAGCCAAAAATGGCGATCAAATGCTGACTTTGGATAACGGCGTACGCTATGAAGGCACGGCTTTCTTGCGCGATTTTCGGATCACGCACTTTGATACCTACAACGCCGTGATCGGCCATCAGGATGTGGAAACCGATAACGGTGATTGGGAGCAGATGTCGACCGCGGCCCTGTGGAAAGATAACAACGCGCATGCACGGGCTGAGCTGCACTGGCGTTTGACCCTGATTGCCGCCGTGCCGATTTTAGCGCTATTGGTGATCCCATTGTCAGCCGTTAACCCACGTCAGGGCCGTTTTGCCAATGTAGTTCCCGCCTTGCTGCTGTACCTCATCTATTTCTTACTGCAAAGTGCGCTCAAATCCGCGTTGGATAATGGCCGGATGGATTCTGCGGTGTGGATCTGGGTAACCAATGGCGGCTTCTTGCTGCTGGGGATTATCTTGAACATGTGGGATAGCATTCCGATGCGCCGCCTGCGGGCTCAGTTAAAAGGAGCGCAGGCATGATGCGGATTTTTGATTGGTACATCGGTCGAACCATTTTCAGTACCATCATGATGACGCTGGCAACCTTAGTGGGCCTGTCTGGGATCATCAAGTTTGTCGAGCAATTGAAGAAAGTCGGCGAAGGGAGCTACAGCGTTTGGGACGCAGGCCTGTTCACTTTACTGACCGTACCGGCGGATATCAGCATCTTTTTCCCCATGGCCGCCTTGCTCGGTGCTCTATTGGGGCTGGGGATGCTGGCTAGTCGCAGTGAGCTGGTGGTGATGGAAGCGGCCGGTTTTACCCGCTTGCAGATTGCCATGGCGGTGATGAAAACCGCTATCCCGCTGGTTATTTTAACCATGGCGCTGGGTGAATGGGGCGCACCATGGGGCGATCAGCTGGCGCGGAATATGCGGGCGCAAGCCATCTATGGTGGCTCTATGCTGGCAAAATCGGGTGGCCTGTGGGCAAAAGACGGTGATGACTTTATCTACATTGAGCGGATCGTCAGTCAGCAGGAGCTAAGCGGCGTAAATATCTACAAATTCAATCCGCAGCACCAATTACAATCTGTACTGTATGCCAACTCGGCCAATTACACCGATAGCGGCTGGAAACTGCATCAAATTGATGAAGCCATCATTGGTGAAAAGGCCGTCAGTGGCGAGCAGCGCTTCTCGGCCGATTGGAAAACCAGCCTGAGTCCAGACAAGCTAAGTGTGGTGACCATCAAACCGGAGTCTTTGTCGATCAGCGGGCTGTGGCAGTACATCCACTACCTGAAACAGACCGGCCAAGAAACCGGGCGTTATGAGTTGGCCTTGTGGCGCAAAGTGCTGCAACCGGTGACAGTCGGTGTCATGATGCTGTTGGCCTTGTCGTTCATCTTCGGCCCACTGCGTAGCGTGACCATGGGCGCTCGGGTACTGACCGGGATCTGTTTTGGCTTTGTCTTCTATGTCGCCGATCAGATTTTCGGCCCATTGAGTCTGGTCTACCATGTACCGGCGGTGATTGGTGCCGCCTTCCCGAGTGTATTGTTCCTCGGTTTAAGTTGGTATTTGCTGACGCGCCGCCGCTGATAACGCTTCGATCTCTGTCAGTAATAACGCCGGGCTTGCCCGGCGTTATTGTTTTCCGAATGAAGGAAGGTGATGAAGAGTGTCCGTTATTCGGTGGCGTTCTTGTTGGCAACGTCCGTTTTAGCACGAGTAGGAAGCACTACTATCTCGCTGTCAGACATATAATCTTGAAATGCGCGCAGATTGCGGCGGTCAAAGATCACCAGCAGATTCCCCAGACCTACCGTCGCCGTCGTCAAGCGCACCAGACATTGGGTCACGGTCAGATTGTGGCCATCGAGCTGTTGCACCCGTAAACGCCACGCTTTCATGCCCAGAGTTTGCCCTGCCTTATGCCAGAACCCAACATAAAAGGCGCAAAAACATCCCAGCAGATAAAACGCATACCATGCTTGGCTATCCAGATACGCGGCTACATCCACTGCATCGCCTAACGAAATCAGATTTATGCTGTGCAGCGAGGCAGTGATCCCCACGGCAATTGCTCCGGCTAGCATCACCAGCGCTAACGACAGCAATAAATCATAGACAAAAGCGCCTAAACGGCGAAAAAAGCCGGCGCGCGGGTAACCATTGGAAGAAAGTACCGCCATATACATCCTGTAAGTATCGATAAAAAGAAAAGGATTTCGGCCAGAGTGTAGACATTATTGCTGGCTGGATAAAGTAATTGGTTTTTTTTCAAGCAATTGAACACGGCATTGGCATAATTCTATTGCAGCCGAAAGTACGGTATGTATAATGCCACACCATAAAGCCAGTGTGGTGAAATCGGTAGACACAGTTGATTCAAAATCAACCGCCTTCGGGTGTGACGGTTCGAGTCCGTCCACTGGCACCAAAAGCCTTCCTAAGCAACAGTTTAGGAAGGCTTTTTGCTTTTCTGCTTCCAGCCCCGCTTTTGGCGGCCAGTGATTTTCCGGTTACTCTCTATCTCTATCTCTATCTCTATCTCTATCTCTATCTCTATCTCTATCTCTATCTCTATCTCTATCTCTATCTCTAGCGGCAAGTCGGCACACGTAGCGCACTGTCATTGTTACCACGCTACATTGCTGTATAGCTATGACGCTGGCATCCACTACACCGCTAAAAGAAACAGCCAATCAAGGGGAGGGATGAGAAACGGGCTCTATGCAACTAAGCCGATACCTCATCCATCCTCTATCTATATATGTCTATCTATATAGATACATATAAGAGAGGTAACAGGTATTGATAAGCACATGGCTAGGAATTAGAAGGCGAAAATCACTCCTCACAAGGAATATGACGCTTCTTTTCATAGTAAACGGACAGTAAGGTTCGTTGCAGCTCGGCGTTAGCTCAAATGAAGCCTGCTCCTATCGGCGAAAAAAGCAAAGTTATGCACAGTTTTTGCACGTTTGCTGTGGGTAGTGTGTGGGTAGGTTGTGTGTATCAGCGGGGCTGATTATATCTTGTTCTTTCAGCGTTTTTTATGATGAAAAGCGCTTGCGCTTTGTCGGCGCGCCCCTATAATGCGACCCCACTGACACGGCAAACGGTGATGCAAATCACAGTGAGCAAGTGGTCAACTAAACAAGCAGTTAAGCGTGATAAAAAAAGGCTTGACGGCACCACAGGAAAGCGGAATAATGCGCGTCCTGTCGTTACCTCGGTAGCGAAACGCTCTTTAAAAAATTAATCAGACAATCTGTGTGGGCACTCGTTTGAGAA
>JBOFCH010000093.1:0-8120 GCA_051645985.1 Plesiomonas sp.
TCGTTTACTGACCGATATTCGCATTGATCTGGATCGAACCAAAGACACCTCGTTGATGATCCCCCGGCTGGCCCTGTTGGAGCGTCTGGCATTTAAATACAGCCAACAGCGTCAGACCCACAATAAGCGCATCAATGAAGCCGTCCTGCACACTGCCGAATGCCTGAAAGCCACGGCCTTACTGCCGCCTCAGCTGCGTCAGGATGTGGTGATGCTGCTCGATCGCCAGCAAAATCCAGAGCAGATCGATCGCGTCGAGCGTATTTTACGCCTGTCAGAGCGCGCCATCCGGCTGCTGGCATCGCTGGGCGAGCAGCAAGATACCCGTCCGGCCGCCGCATCCTTGCAGCAAGATACACTGCAAAAAATGTCCGATGAGCTGCAACACCTGATTTCTGAACTGGACTTTGATTCGGATGCGGGTGAGCGTCTGTTGGAGATCCGCAATCAGCTGCTGATTGGCACCGGCGTCGAACAGCTGGTTCAATACAGCTTTGAAATTATCGAGCTGATTTTACAGGGTACTCGGACCGAACGCCGTTTGTCGCGCCGTTTTCTGGCAGCCTTAAATGATGATCTGAGTGCATTGCACCAGAGCATGAACAAATCCATGGAATCGGCTTATAGCGACCACAAAGGCATGCAGGGGTTAAACCGCGAGATGCAAGATACCCTGCAATTGCTGGAGCGCACGCCGAACCTGTCCGGTGAGCAGGTACAATTTGCACTGCAACAGCTGCGCAGCATCACCGAGCGTCACCATCGCTTGTGTCAGCAGATGTATACCTCGATTGAACGCTCACAAAGCAACGAAGGCCGTTTGTGCGCCATCATCGAGCAGACCACCGATTATCGTAATCGCCTGCTGGATCAGCAGCACCGTTTATTCCTCGATCACCTGACCAAAGTGTATAACCGCGCCGCCCTGCAAGAGCGACTGGATCTGGAGTACAAGCGCTGGCAACGCTACCAACAGCCATTGTGGTTTGTCATGGTGGATATCGATCGCTTTAAAGATTTGAACGATACGTATGGTCATTTGGCAGGTGATAAAGCGTTAAAAATCATTGCCAGATCCATTCAGCAATCACTGCGCGAAACCGACTTTATTGCCCGTTACGGTGGTGAAGAATTTGCCTTGCTGATTTCTGATATGTCACCGGCGGAGCTAAGCGTAAAACTGGAGGAGATCCGAGAGAAAATCAGCCAGTTACCGTTCAAATTCCACGCCGATAAAGTCACCATTACCGTCTCGTTAGGTGCCAGCGGTCTGCAAAGTGCCGATTCGATTAATACTTGGCAAGAGCGGGCCGACAAGGCGTTGTACCACGCGAAAAACAACGGCCGAAATCAAATCTTCATACATTGATTGTTGGCATCCCCTGCCGCGCAAGCTAACGTGTCTGTACGGTTTTCCGCTAAGGATCGCCGTACACAACATGTAAAGTGAATACGCCTCACTATCAGGTTGCTGTCGTTTTCAATTGAAAGGAGGCATTCTTGATCACTCACCTCAATCCCATCGGTACGATGGATCAGCTTTCCCAGCTGGAAGTGGATATGCTCAAACGCACTGCGTCCAGCGAGCTGTATCAACTGTTTCGCAACTGTTCGTTAGCGGTACTGAACTCGGGTAGCCAGACCGATAACAGCAAGGAGCTTCTGGCCAAACACAGCAGTTTTGACATCAACGTCGTGCGCCGTGAACGTGGCGTAAAACTGGAACTGATCAACCCGCCGGAAACGGCCTTCGTCGATGGCAAAATCATCCGTGGCTTACACGAGCATCTGTTTGCGGTACTGCGTGACATCTTGTTCGTCAATGGCCAACTGGCCACCATGTCGCATCTGCAACAACAGCTGCAAAAAGATTCCGTGCATATCACTAATTTGGTGTTTGCTCTGCTACGTAACGCCAAAGTTCTGCATACCGGTGAATACCCCAACATGGTGGTGTGCTGGGGAGGACACTCCATTAATCTGGTGGAGTACCAATATGCCCGCATGGTCGGCCATGAGCTGGGCCTGCGTGATCTGAATATCTGCACTGGCTGCGGGCCGGGCGCCATGGAAGCACCGATGAAAGGTGCTGCGGTTGGTCATGCCAAACAGCGCATCAAAACTGGCCGCTTCTTAGGGATTACCGAGCCGTCAATTATTGCCGCTGAGCCGCCCAACCCGCTGGTCACTGAGCTGGTGATCCTGCCGGACATCGAAAAACGGCTGGAAGCCTTTGTGCGCATGGGCCACGGCATCATCATCTTCCCGGGCGGCGTCGGCACGGCCGAAGAGCTGCTGTATATCCTTGGCATCATGCTGCATCCGGATAACCGTGAGCAGCCGATGCCGATTGTGCTGACCGGCCCGCAAGAGAGCGAAGCTTATTTCCGCACGCTAGATACCTTCATCGGTGCCACCTTAGGCCCAGAGGCTCAGGCTCGCTACCAGATAGTGATCGACAATCCGGTGAAAGTCGCTCAAATCATGAAAGAGGGCATGCCGGCGGTGAAAGAGCATCGCATGCAAACCGGCGATGCCTACAGTTTCAACTGGTCACTGAAAATTGATGATGCGTTCCAGCAGCCGTTTGAGCCAACCCATGCCAAGATGCGTACCCTAAATCTGCATCTGGCACAGCCAGCCGCCGAACTGGCCGCTGACCTGCGCCGCGCGTTCTCTGGCATTGTGGCCGGTAACGTGAAAGACAAAGGTATTCAGGCCATCGAAAAATACGGCCCGTATCAGATAGACGGCAACAAACAGCTGATGCTCCAGATGGATCAGTTACTGGAAAGTTTTGTCCGCCAACATCGGATGAAATTACCGGGCAGTGCCTATGTGCCTTGCTATGAAATTCTCAAATAAAGTGATGAAATTCTAAAATAACCCACCTCACCCGCTGGACGGTACAGGCGCAGATCCGTGGCCTGATTTGCACTGTACTGTCCGGCTCAAGTACCATCGGTAATATTGCGGTCTTTTGGCCGGTATTTTCTTCGATTGACCCTATTTTGGTTTAGCCTATGACAATTCATTTACTGGTGGTGGATGCGCTGAACCTGATCCGCCGCATTCATGCCGTGCATGAAAGCCATAAAACCTCGGCCGAGCAGCCGGTGGATATGGCGCGCTGTATCAGTCAGAGCCGTAATGCACTGGAGCAGTTGCTGCAACATACTCAACCGACACATGCCGTTGCGGTGTTTGACAGCGCGCTGCGCGAGCCGGGCTGGCGTCATCAGTTGTTGCCCAACTACAAAGAAGGCCGCCCCCCTATGCCAGACGCGCTGGCCGCAGCCTTGCCACAGTTTCAGGATGCGTTTGCCGAGCAAGGCGTGGCCAGTTTAACCGCCCAAGACGATGAGGCCGATGATCTGGCTGCCACGCTGGCGTGGCAAGTATGCAGCCGAGGGCACCAAGCCACCATCGTATCGACCGATAAAGGCTATTGCCAGTTACTGGCTCCGACACTGCAAATTCGTGATTATTTCCAAAAGCGCTGGCTGGATCTGCCGTTTGTCCAGCAAGAGTTTGGCGTCGTGCCGGCGTTACTGCCCGATTATTGGGGGCTAGCGGGGATCAGCAGCAGCAAAATCCCCGGTGTTGCCGGGATTGGCGGCAAAACGGCCGCGACCCTGCTCAACCGTTATGGCTCACTGGACGCCGTTTTACAGGCAACCGACCATGCCCCGGCGTTACTCAAAAAGCTGAGCACCCAAGGTGAGATGGCGCAGATTTGTCGACAAGTCGCCACCTTGCGTCGCGAACTGCCTTTGGGGATCAACTTGCAGCAATTACGCTGGCAAAAAAAATCCTGACCTTAGGTCAGGATTTTTATATGAAACGAGCACGCTAGATTGACGCTGTCAGTTAACCGGCCAGTGAACGGCTATCTGGCACGTTAACCCAACCGATTACTCCTCATCGCGATAACGACGATAAGCATTGGCTTTCGGACTGGTGGCAGCCCAAATACGGCGCACATGCACGGTGATCTCTTCACGGTCATGGTACAGCTGCTTAGCCGCAATCTGCGAGTTGACCCCGTTTTCTTTCAGCGTCGTCTGCATCTTCTCCAGAATGTGGTTAACTTCCTCATAGCGCTTTTTCATCGGCAGCTTAAGGTTAAAGATAGCCTCACGGCACCAGCCGTTAACCAGCCAATCGGTCATCAGTGCCGCCACTTTGGCCGGCTTCTCCACCATGTCACACACCAGCCATGCGATATTCGAGCGTGGTGGCTGGAATTTAAAGCCATCTTCACGGCAGTGTGTCACCTGACCGGTCATCATCAGACTTTCTGCCATCGGGCCATTATCCACCGCATACACGAACATACTGCGCTGTACCAGCTGATAAGTCCAACCACCCGGGCAAGCGCCCAGATCGACGGCCCACATCCCCGATCCCAGACGTTCATCCCACTCTTCGTGTGGTACAAACAGGTGCAGCGCCTCTTCCAGTTTCAAAGTCGAGCGGCTCGGCGCATCCGACGGGAACTTCAAACGCGGGATCCCCATATACAACGGTGAGTTGTTATTGCTGTAGGAATAGCCGACGTAACAACAACCCGATGCGATGAAAAACACATGCAATACCGGACGGTATGGGTTTTCCTTATTCAGCAAAATGCCGGCTTTACGCAGCGCGGCACGTAGCGGAACAGAAAACTTGCGGCAGAACTTCGACAGCTCTTTCGCTTCGTTGGTATCCGGCACTTCGACACGCAGCTCACCCGGACCTTCAATCACGTCGGTCAGCATTCCCACGATCGGGGTGATCCGATCTTCTGGCGGCAGATCTTTGAGCAGCTCGCCCACCACGATCATCTGACGGGCAAAGATCAGCGTCTTAAACGGGATCTCCTGTGCCAGCTTGTCGGCTTCTTCATGCTGGTAACACTCAAACAGCACATAACCGCTGTTATCTTTTACGCGGGCAAAACCGTACACCCCGAGTTGGGCGGCTTTATCCGTGATCTCTGCCGCACACTCTTTCTCAAAGCCTGGACGACAATACAGCGCCAGTTTATTCATGCGCGGTTCTCCTCAACTGTAATAATTTGCTCAGCAGCACCAGCCAGCCGGCGAGAAAGCTAACACCCCCTACCGGTGTCAGCCACACCAGCCAATACAGGCCGGACAATGCATAGGCATACAAGCTGCCGCTGAATAATAAAATGCCCAGTACCCACCACAGACAGCCGTTATCTAGCCGCTGCCGCGGGTATTGCAAACCTAAAACACCCACAGCCAACAAGGCTGCCGTGTGAAACATCTGATAGTTCAAACCGGTCTGGATCAGGGTCATCTGCGTCGCCGCTAATCCACGGCTCAGCACATGTGCACCAAAGGCCCCGAACGCCACCACAAACAGCCCGCTCAATGCGCCAAAAGGCAGAATAAATCGCAGCATCATGCTCTCCTTGTCATTCTGGTATTGCGCTAACGCCGTGACTACGCCACGACGACGACGATTAAATGCCCCGGATCCGCAACATGTCTTGCTCTTGCTGCGCCCGTGACAACATCCACTGCCGGAAGGCGGCTATTTTACCCAGTTCCGCCTGCGTGTCATGGCAAACCACATAAAAAGCGTTTTTACTCATCAAGACATCATCAAACGGACACACCAAACGCCCCGCTTTCAGCTCCGGTTGTGCCAGCACATTGTTGGCCAGCGCCACCCCCTGCCCATGAATGGCCGATTGCAACACCAGTGCCGTATGACTGAAAATCGGCCCCTGATTGACATTAATCTCGGTCAGCCCAAGCTGGCGGGTAAACGCCTGCCAGTCACGGCGTGACGTATCATGCAGCAGGGTGTAATGCACCAGATCGTGCGGGGAGAGCAGTGGATGTTCACCACTGAGCAGTGCCGGCGAACACAACGGGATCAGGTACTCATTACACAATAAGTCAACCCGCAGCCCAAACCACTTGCCACGACCATAGTAAATCGCCACATCCACATCATCGGTCAAGGAGCCTTCATCGATATCGACGGCTTTAATGCGCACATCAATATCCGGATGTGAGGCATTAAAGTCCGCCAGACGTGGCACCAACCACTGAATGGCAAAGCTGGCCGGCAAACTGACCGTCAACGTCCCCTTGGCGGTTCGCGCTAGCAGCTTTTCGGTAGCATCGGACAGTGCGGTAAAAATTTCCTTCATATCGAGGAAATAGGCCTGCCCTTCTTCGGTCAGCAACAATGAACGGTTGCGCCGTCGAAATAATTTTAGCCCGAGAAATTCTTCCAGAGCTTTAATCTGATGGCTGACGGCAGCCTGTGTAACAAACAGTTCTTCGGCTGCCCGGGTAAAGCTTAAATGGCGCGCGGCGGCTTCAAAAACTTTGAGCGAGTTGAGCGGCGGAAGTCGTCTTGACATACCCATAACCATTCAGCAACATATTAGATATTCTAATGTCCGGCATTATAATTTGTCCGTTGTTGAAGGGCTAGCAAATCCCTATATTAACCCGTGCGGTCAGAGCCTAAACGGCAAGTAGCTCTTCGGAGATACTTTAGGTTCAAAGACATGCAATGTTGTGTTTGCACGTTGTCCGGTTTGACCGGGCAGGTGACGAAAGTCACCATGTTTCACTTCCTGTACAATTTTGACCCTGTCTGTCAATAGTGAATTCTTTCCGCACTGCCTCTGGTGGTGCTTTTTTTTATCTGAAATTTACCCCGCTCTTGCACTGTCCCTATTATCGCGCCAAGATCACAGTCAGTATTGATTGCCACTCAGATCAGATTACCGTCATGACCCTTGCTTTTGCTCCCGATTCATTCCGCCGCCAATTTCCAGCGCTGCAAGATAGCACCGGCGTATACCTCGACAGCACCGCGACCATGCTCAAACCGTTGCCAGTGATCGAGGCAAGCGATGCCTATTACCGCAGTAACGGTGCGACCGTACACCGTAGCCAGCATCAGGCAGCCGCCAAAGCGACCCGCCGCTTTGAACAGGCGCGTAGCGCGTGTGCGGCACTGCTCAATGCGCCCGACCCACGCCAGATCATCTGGACCCGAGGCACCACCGAAGCGATCAATCTGGTGGCAAACTGTTATCTGCGCGATCGCCTGCAACCGGGCGACGAGATTGTGGTTGGTGCGATGGAGCATCATGCTAATTTGGTACCATGGCTGCTGCTGGCCGAACAGACCGGCGCCAAGATTGTCCGTCTGCCGATGACCGACGAATTGCTGCTCGATATCACGGCGCTGCCAGCACTGCTGAACGCTCGCACCAAACTGGTGGCCGTGGGTATGGTGTCGAATGTCACCGGCAGTCGCCAGCCAGTGGAAGCGATTATCCACGCGGCGCATGCCTGTGGCGCGGTGGTGATGCTGGATGCCGCACAAGCGGTGGCGCATGAGCGGGTCGATGTACAGGCCTTGGATGCCGACTTTGTCGCTTTCTCAGCGCACAAACTCTATGGCCCGACCGGCGTCGGTGTGCTTTACGGCAAAATGGCGCTGCTGGAAAGTATGCGGCCATGGCATGGCGGCGGCAAAATGATCCAGCAAGTTAGCTTCTCTGGGATCACCTTAGCCCCCATTCCACAACGCTTTGAAGCGGGCACCCCGAATATTGCCGGGATTTTAGCGTTTGGCGCAGCTCTGGAGTGGTTCCAGCAACAAGATCTAGTGGCTGCCGACGCCCATGCCTGCGCACTGGCGGCCTTGGCAGCTCAGCGCATGCAAGCAATAGCCGGGATGCAGCTGTACCGTCCACCGCATGCCAGTACGATCATTGCCTTTAATGTTGACGGTTTGCACCATGGCGATCTGGCAACCTTATTCGCCGAACAAGGGATCGCGCTGCGCGCCGGTATGCACTGTGCCCAGCCGCTGACCGAAGCGCTGGGCGTTTCCGGTACCGTGCGCGTCTCTTTTGCCCCTTATAACACCGAAGCGGACGTTAGCGCCTTTATCAGCGCACTACAACGCGCCGTGCATCTGCTACGTGAGGAGTAAAACATGCTAGGTTCACATCCTTTTGGTACGCAGATTACCTGGCCACAGCTGGAAGAGCGCTTTGCCGCCTGCCAGCTGTGGGAAGATCGCTACCGTCAACTGATCCTGCTCGCCCGCCAACTGCCGAGCCTGTC
>JBOFCH010000094.1:0-4404 GCA_051645985.1 Plesiomonas sp.
CTACTATGGGAATTCAGTGATGAATAGAAGAAAGGGTATTTTCATGGAACACGCTTACCGCGCGCATATTGCCGAGCTACAGAGCCGCACCCGGGCCGTACTGGAACGTGACCAGTTACAGGGGTTGCTGATCCATTCCGGCGAGCCGATTTACGCATTTTTGGATGACAATACGTACCCGTTTAAGGTCAATCCGCATTTCAATGCTTGGCTGCCCCTGACCAATGTGCCGCATTGCTGGCTGCAAGTAGATGGTGTGAATCGCCCGCGTCTGTTCTTCTATTCTCCGGTTGATTACTGGCATGCTGTGGAGCCGGTACCGCAAGAATATTGGGCCGCTGAGTTTGATATTACGGTGTTGCGCCAGCCACAGGAAATTCAGCAGCACCTCCCCGCAGCGCGAGCCGAATGGGGCTATATCGGCGCGAGTGAGTCACTGGCCCGTGACGTGGGAATTGGCCAGATTAATCCGCAAACGGTGCTCAATACGCTGCATTATCACCGTGCTTACAAAACGGATTACGAACTGCACTGCATGCGCAGTGCACAGAAGATTGCCGTGGAGGGTCACCGCGCCGCGTACGATGCGTTTATGGCCGGCATGAGCGAGTTTGATATCAATCTGGCTTATCTGGCCGCAACCGGGCAGAGCGATACCGAGGTGCCCTACACCAATATTGTGGCCTTGAACCAGCACAGTGCCATCTTGCATTACACGACGTTACAGCGCAAAACCCCGTCTTGCAGTGACAGTTTCCTGCTGGATGCAGGCGCATCCTTTAATGGTTATGCGGCCGATATTACCCGCACCTATGCCCATGACGACAATGACTTTGCTGCCCTGATCCGCGACATGCACCGACACCAACAAGAGCTGATTGGCACCATTGAACCGGGCCAGCGTTATCCGGATCTGAATTTGCAGATGCACCATCGTATTGCCCGCATGCTGCGCGATCACGACATCGTGCGTCTCAATGAAGAGGATATGGTGAGCGAAGGGCTGACCGGCAGCTTTATGCCGCATGGCTTAGGTCATCTGCTCGGCTTGCAAGTCCATGATGTTGCCGGCTTCATGCAAGATGAGCAAGGCACCCATCTGGCGGCCCCTGCGGCCTATCCTGCCCTGCGTTGTACCCGTGAGCTGGCCGCGCGGATGGTTCTGACCATTGAGCCGGGCTTATACTTTATTGATTCGCTGCTGGCGCCGTGGAAGCAGCACACCTTAAATAGCCACATCAACTGGGCGCGCATTGATGCCTTGCGGCCATTTGGGGGGATCCGCATTGAGGACAACATCGTGGTCACCGAAGGTGGTATTGAAAACCTGACCCGGGCGTTGGCGTTGAACTGATGGCGCATTACCCCATCCCGGCCGCGCCGGCCGAGTTTGCCGAAGAGATCAAGAAAAGCCGCTTTATCACCTTGTTGGCACATACCCCGGGCAGCGAGCAGGCTCGGGCATTTGTTCAGGCGGTCAAAGCCGCCCATCCACAAGCCCGACACCACTGTTGGGCCTTTGTGGCCGGTGCGCCGTCTGATTCTCAGCAATTGGGTTTTTCCGATGATGGTGAACCGGCCGGTACGGCCGGAAAGCCGATCCTACACTGCCTTCTCGGCAGCGGGATTGGTGAGATCACGGCTGTCGTGGTGCGCTATTACGGTGGGATCCGGCTAGGAACCGGAGGCTTGGTACGTGCTTACGGGAATGGGGTGCAGCAGGCGTTAAAGCTGCTGTCGACGCGTGATAAAGTGGAGCGGCAGAGCTTTTGGTTAACCTGTGATTATGCTCAGCTGAGTCTCATTGAAACACTACTGGCGACACATGACGGAGAGAAACAGGAGACGGAGTTTGGCGGCAATATCCGCTTGCGGATCGGTTTACCGGTGGAGCTGGTGGCTCTTTTTGCTCAGGCACTCAAAGATCGCAGTCGTGGTGGCTTGATCTTGCCGACATTGTCTGAATAATTCCCCCTCCGTTTTTAGCCGAAGGATAGCTTTTGCATGCAGTTGCGCTCTATCACCCGAATCGTTGGCATGCTGATCATGCTGTTTTCCGTCACCATGTGTGTTCCGGCACTGGTGGCCTTGCTGTACCGTGACGGTTCGGGCACGGCGTTTCTGACCACCTTTATTACCGCCTTAGTCATTGGTGCCTTATTGTGGTTTCCCAATCGTCGGCACAAGCATGAGCTGAAATCGCGGGATGGTTTTGTCATTGTCGTGCTGTTCTGGACAGTGCTGGGCAGTGTCGGTGCATTACCGTTTATCTATTCGGCGGAATTGCCACTCAGTCTGACTGATGCCTTCTTCGAATCATTTTCCGGTCTGACCACCACCGGTGCCACGGTGATTGTCGGGTTGGATAACCTGCCAAAAGCCTTGCTGTTCTATCGCCAGATGTTGCAATGGCTTGGTGGCATGGGGATCATCGTACTGGCCGTCGCTATTTTACCTCTGCTGGGGATCGGGGGAATGCAGCTGTACCGCGCCGAAATGCCGGGGCCGCTGAAAGACAATAAAATGCGCCCGCGCATTGCCGAAACGGCCAAAACCTTGTGGCTGATTTACGTTTTGCTGACGATTGCCTGTGCGCTGGCTTTCTGGTTGGCGGGGATGTCCGTATTTGATGCGATTAGCCACAGCTTTTCTACGATAGCTATTGGCGGCTTCTCGACCCACGATGCCAGTATCGGCTATTTCAACAGCCCAGCCATTAACATCATTACCGGCGTGTTTTTGATCATCGCTGGCTGCAACTTCTCCCTGCACTTTTCTGCACTGACTAACCGCACCCCATGGCGGCTGTACTGGCGCGATCCGGAGTGCCGCTTCTTCTTACTGGTGCAGTTTAGCCTGACAGTGATCTGTTTTGCGGTGCTGATGAACAAGCAAGTCTATGACACCTGGCAGTTGGCGCTGGATAATGCGTTCTTTCAGTCGGTTTCCATCAGTACCACCGCCGGCTTTTCTACCGCCAGCTTTGCCGATTGGCCATTGTTCTTGCCGCTCCTCTTATTATTCTCCTCCTTTATTGGTGGCTGTGCCGGCTCTACGGGCGGTGGTTTGAAAGTGATCCGCATTCTATTGCTGTGCTTGCAGGGCAACCGCGAATTAAAGCGTCTGGTGCACCCGAGTGCGGTTTACTCGATAAAACTGGGTCGCCGCGCCTTACCGGAGCGGATCATTGAAGGGGTATGGGGATTTTTCTCCGCCTATGCTCTGGTATTCATGTTGTGCCTGTTAGCGGTAATCGCGACCGGGGTGGATGAATTAACCGCCTTTTCTGCCGTGGCCGCCAGTTTGAACAATTTAGGACCGGGGCTGGGGTCGGTTGCCCCTCACTTTGCCGATCTCAATGCAACCGCAAAATGGGTCTTGGTGGTCGCGATGCTGTTTGGGCGCTTGGAAGTGTTTACCCTGCTGGTCTTGTTTACCCCAACATTCTGGAAAAACTAATCATGGCTGATACCTATTTATTGCTTTACGCCAGCACTGACGGACAAACCGTAAAAATCATGCAACAGATAGCGAAAGAGTTGCAGCAACATACCCCGCAGGCCCAAGTGCATCTGCATGACGTGCAGCAGCCATTACAACCACAGTGGAATGCGTACCGAGCAGTCGTGATTGGTGCCTCGATCCGCTATGGCCACTTCAGCCGTCATGTGCAGCGCTTTATTGCGCAGTACGCGCACGAACTGCAACAACAACCGAATGCTTTTTTCGGGGTAAACCTCACCGCCCGCAAGCCGGAGAAGAGCACACCACAAACCAATGCCTATGTGCGTAAGTTTTTGCAGCGCTCACCGTGGCAGCCCGCATTGGCCGCCGTTTTTGCTGGCGCCCTCTATTATCCACGCTATCGCTGGTTTGACCGGGTGATGATCCAGCTCATTATGCGCATGACGGGTGGGGAAACGGATCCAAGCAAAGAAGTGGAATATACGGATTGGAAGAAAGTCAGCGAATTTGCGGAAAAAGTCGCCACATTAGGCCCATCTTCGGTAGCCTAACCCAGAAAAGTGGTTTTTTTTTGCCGTTTTGGCTGAAAATGCAGCGGGTGAATCATTTTTCTTACTTTTCCCTTGCGCCCGCAGCAAAACGCCCTATAATGCGACCCCACTGACACGGCAACTGTGATGCAAATCACTGATTGGCCAGCAGTAATGAATACTGGCTCTTGAGAAGATGGGAAAACATTTTCTTGACAGCAAAGCAGGATTGCGGAATAATTCACTTCCTGTCGCTACGTAGGTAGCGAGACGCTCTTTAAAAAATTAATCAGACAATCTGTGTGGGCACTCGTTTGAGAATGCTGATATCCAAAAAATATTAGTTAAACGAGTGACTGAACAATTTATTTGCCAGTTTATTCGAGCGACAAACTTTAAATTGAAGAGT
>JBOFCH010000095.1:0-9358 GCA_051645985.1 Plesiomonas sp.
ATATGCTGGAAGAACTCGGGATCCCCAATCGGGATAAAACCTTGGTTGCACCAGCCGGTGTCGACCCTTCACGTTTTAGCGCAGCCCTCGACAGCCGCCAATTGCGCCATCAGCTTGGGATCCCGGATGAACATATGATCATTGCCAACATCGGCATGATCCGCCCGGACAAAGGGCAAAATTACTATATTGAAGCCTGCAAATCACTGCTGGATCAGGGGCTGCCGCTGACCTGTATTCAGGTCGGTGAAGCCACCAGCCAAACCGCCGAATTTAAACAGCAGGTTCTGGAAGCGGCTCAACCGTACTTAGGCAATCAGATCCGTTTCCTCGGCTACCACAATGATATCGAAAACTATCTGGCACTCGCCGATGTGGTCGTGATTGCCTCAGTAGCCACCGAAGCACAAACCCGTCTGGTCGCTCAAGCATTTTTCATGCAAAAAAATATTGTCGCGACCACCACCGGCGGGCTGCCAGAAATGATCCAGCATGAAAAAACCGGCTTACTCTGCCCACCACGCGATGCCGCTGCGCTGGCGCACGCCATCGAGCGTTTAGTGGCCGATCCACAATTGAAAGCTGACCTACAACGCCACGCCCTGCACCATGCCCAGCAGTTCATGACCTTTGATTATATGATGCAGGAGATGGTTAACTTCTATCAGGATACGTTGCAGCGATGAGCCAGCATGCTTCTGATGCGCTACATATTTTGCACCTGATTGACTTGCGCAAAGTCGGTGGGGTAGAGACGATGTTCTGTGATTTTATCCGGCAATCGACAGTGCAAGGCGTCACACCGAACCCCGTGCGCCACTCGGTCTTGATGGATCATAGGGCGATTGCAGCGCCGTTGCAGCCGCGATTAGCACCACTGCCCGCGCTCACCTTACAAGAGATTAAACGCCTGTCGTTCCTGAAATTGCCGAATCGGCCTAAGCTGTTTCGGGCATGGAATCGGCTGCGCATGATCCGTGACCTCAAGCCGGATATTATTCTGATCTGGAACCAGTTTACGGAATGGCACCTGTCAGAAAAGCAAGTAAAACGCTATTTACCTTGCCCGGTGATCTACTATGAACACGGTATGTCATGGTATCAACACCGCCCCAAACTACCACGCCGCTTTTTTCAGCATGTCGACCGCTGCATTGCCGTCTCTCACGCGGCCAAACGGATGCTGGAGCTGAAACATAAGGTATCTGTGCCGATTGAGGTAGAGTTTAACGCGCCGCGATTACTGCCTCTGCGGCAACAACCCAAACACCTACAGCCCGGCCAGCCCTTGATCTTCGGCAGTGCTGGTCGGATGGTGCCCTTGAAGTGTCTAGGATTATTGCTATTCACCGTGCAGGAGCTGAACCAACATGGTCTGCCTTGTCATTGCTATATTGCCGGTGACGGCCCGGAGAAAGGGGCATTGGAGCAGATGATCCAGCAACTGGATCTCTGTGAGCAGGTCACTCTGCTGGGGCATGTGGAAGATATGGCGGCATTTTATCGACAGTTAGATGTCTATATCTGTCCATCGATGCACGAAACCGGCCCATTGGCGGCGCTGGAAGCTGGCGCTTATGGATTACCGACCATCACGAGCTATGTGGATGGCTTACCGGAAGTGGTACTCCATGAGCAAACCGGACTGTGTCTTAGCCCTGAGCTGAGCGTTACGCAATACGCGGCGCTGACCGACGCATCAACCGCCTTTGCCCCTGTGGTGTATCGTCCGGATCTGGATACCTTAACCGCTCCGAGCATGCTATCGCCACAACAGATTGCGCAGGCATTACTGGCTTTATATCAGGCTCCAGAGCGTTATACCAAGATGTCGGCCGCGGCACTGCAACATGCCGCCAACAGCCGGACATTCGCTGAATTGTCCAGCGCGCTCTTACAGCGTCTACACACGCTCGCCGGCCGTTAACCGGCCGGATTTACCGCGCGCCCAAACAGCCCGTTAACGGGCTGTTTTATACTGATAATATTCAGCCAACGTCGCCCCTTGGGTACGCTGTGCCAACCAAGCAAATGTCTCTTCCAGATCGCGATACAACTGTTCGATATCCTGCTTAGTCTTAAAGGTCGGGCTACCACCGGGCATAAACTCGGAAGAGTGCAGCATGAATTCGACGTAATCACTGCCCTGACTCAGGTACTTTTTCGCCACCCGCTGCATTTCGCCACTATTGCCACCCCGTGGCCGTATCCAGCAGACGGACGGCGATCGCTGCTTACCTCGCAGACGGTCATAACCGCTTTTCAACGCGTTATACCAGTGCGGATATTTCAGACAAGTGCTCATCGGCACTTCCAGCAAGCGAGAAGTCCCTGCGCACTCAATCTGCGCCAAATCCATAAAGTACGCCTGCGCTGGGAAATGGCGATAATCGGTGCCACCTTGCCCGTGCGGATCACCTTTGGCGCTACGCCAATCCACATGCGGTGTGACCGAACAATCAACCTGATAACCATACTCCACCAGCAACTGGGCATAGAAACTGTTAAACGCCCAGCGCCCAGCACGGTGACTCAGCATCTTGGTCTGAAAATTATCCTCCAGCAACTTGGTCATAAAATCGACCTTTTCCCGGATAACCTCTTGCGGATATTCAATCAAATACGGTTTATGCACCAAATCATTTTGAGTCAATGGTTGTAACGGTGGGTTATTCCAAGCATGCAGATGCATCCCGACCTCACCCTGCCCCCGACGAATCACATCACTGGCAAACTCGACATAGGCCGGATCCGACGCCATCTCATAGTTGGTCAGGTAAACCGGTTTGAACCCGTATTTTTCACACAACGCTTGAAAACGTGGCAGATAATGGGTGTTTTTGGTCGTGATCTGCTGACTGTTCTGCCATAAATTATCCCCTTCAGTATCGATGGTGATAATAAAAAAAGGTTTTTTCATTCGGATGCTCGCAGGGGTAAGCGCGGACCGTACCGCCGTATAACAGGTTATATGGTATAGTAAGCCACAATAGTGACCAACGGGCCAGCTCCAGCTGATCCGCATACAAAGCGATAGTTTACGCTTTTTTGTCATGTCTCACAGTGATGATTTTGCATGCCTAACTCAGCACATACGACCCGATCCGTGCGCGCACCGCAGTCTGATTCAGCCTTGCGGATCTTGGTGATCAAACTGCGCCATCATGGCGATATGCTCCTTCTGACCCCGGTATTAAGCTCCTTACAACAAAATTATCCGGCGGCTCAGATTGATGTCCTTTTATACAGCGAAACCCAGCCGATGCTGGCACAGCACCCGGCCATCAACGAATTGATGGTGATCGATCGGCAATGGAAAAAACGCGGACTTCGTCAGCAATTGGCCGAGGAGTTCTCTTTGCTGCGCCGGGTGCGCAATAAGCACTACGATCTGGTGCTGAATCTAGCCGATCAGTGGCGTAGTGCCTTACTTACCTTAGTAAGTGGCGCGCCCGAGCGGATCGGACTGGATCTGCCGAAACGGCGCGGTTGGTGCTGGTCACATAGCCATACCACCTTGATTGATTGCCAGCCTCTGCAACAGATGCATACCGTCGAGCAAAATTTGGCTATCTTAGCGCCGCTTAACCTGCCAACGCTCAATACACAGGTAACGATGGCCTACTCCGCCTCAGATAAGGCATGGGTGCAACAGCGTTGTCACGATTTGGGTATTGATACGCCGTATGTGGTGATCCAACCGTCTGCACGCTGGTTTTTCAAGTGCTGGCAAAACGCCCGATTCGCTGAGGTGATCGATGCTCTACAGCAAGATGGCTATGCCGTCATTCTGACCAGCGGCCCCGATGCCCGCGAACAGCAGATGGTGCAAGATATTCAAGCCCAGTGCCTAAGCCAGCAACCCTATAGCCTATCCGGCCAGCTGACGCTGCCACAACTGGCCGCGCTGATCGACAACGCCGCTCTTTTTATCGGCGTCGATTCGGTACCGATGCACATGGCGGCGGCGCTGCAAACACCGCTGATCGCCTTATTCGGCCCGACGAAGTTACACTTTTGGCGTCCTTGGCAGGCGAACGGCAAAGTTTTCTGGGCCGGTGACTACGGCACCTTGCCCGATCCGGACAGCATTGATACCCATACCGAACAGCGGTATCTGGATCTGATCCCCAGTCAGGATGTGATCCAGACAGCCAGAGAGCTTTTACATGGATAATTTCCGCCTTGCCCTCGTGCGGCAAAAATACCGTCCCGATGGCGGTGCGGAGCGCTTTGTGGCGCGCGCACTGACCGCATTATCTGGGCAAAACATTGAATTGAATGTGATCACCCGTCAATGGAATGATGCCGTCAATCCTAACTGGCATATTCACATCTGCAATCCGCCTAAATGGGGTCGCATCAGCCGAGAGCGCGGTTTTGCCCATGCCGCCCGTGCACTGTGGACGCAGCAAGGTTTTGATCTGGTGCAAAGCCATGAGCGCATTCCCGGTTGTGGTCTGTACCGCGCCGGTGATGGCGTCCATCGCCGTTATTTAGAGCAGCGCTGTCGCACCCTGCCCGGCTGGCGTGGCAAACTGCTGTATGCCGATCCATATCATCGCTATGTGTTGCAGGCCGAGCGGGAGATGTTCACCGCCCCCGAGTTACAAGCGGTGATCTGCAATGCCGAGATGGTGAAACACGAAATCATGGCGGACTTTGGTGTCGCCGCCGAAAAAATTCATGTGATCTACAACGGGATCGACAGCCTCCGTTTTCAGCCGGCCACAGCGCAGCAGCGCCTACAGGCTCGCCATGCGCTGGGGCTAGCACCAGAGCTGAGCTATCTGATTTATGTTGGCTCCGGCTTTGAACGCAAAGGGCTGGCAACCGCCATCGAAGCATTACAGGGCAGCCAACGTCATCTGCTGGTCATCGGCAAAGATAAAGCCGAGCAACGTTATCGGGCGCTGGCCCGCAGTTTGGGCCTTGAACAGCAAGTGCATTTTTTCGGCATGCAGCGCGATGTGTTGTCGTTTTATCATGCCGCCGATGCGCTGTTACTGCCAACGCGTTACGATCCGTTCCCGAATGTGATCCTCGAGGCGATGGCATGCGGGTTACCGGTGATCACCAGCACCCATTGCGGTGGGGCTGAGTTTATTCAAGACGGTCAGCAAGGTTTTGTGACCGATGCTCTCGATACCGCGGCGATTCGAGAAGCCATCAGTCTGCTGCCCTTGCACGCGATTGACTCCCACATGGGCGCGGCAGCCCGGCAGCAAATTCTCGATTGCTCACCACAAAGCATGTCAGAAAAACTGATTAACCTGTACCGGGAGCTGCTGCATAAATGAGTCAGAATATTCTGTTTATCATTGATGGCTTACCAGGCGGTGGGGCTGAGCGCGTGGTGCTGACCTTGGCCGAAGGCATGCTAGAGCAAGGGCATCAGGTTACCCTGATCTCACTGCGCGATGTGTGTCACTACGCCATTCCGAGCGGCCTTAACTATCAGGTAGTGGCTGACCATACACGAGGCCCGCTGCGTAAACTGGGTGAGCTGCGCCGCCGAGCGCAACAGCTGGATCAAACCATTCACCGACTGCAAGCCGAGTTAGGCCCCTTTGATCGGGTATTTTCCAACTTGCCGAAAACGGATCGGATCGTTACCCGTTGCCGCAGTCTACAGCCCCAACAGTTATGGTGTTGTATCCATAGCATGCTGTCTTTGTCTTATCTAGCGCATAAACAGGGACTATCACGCCGCTGGAAGCGCTGGCGGATGGCCAGAACCTATCAGCACAAACAGCTGATCGCCGTCTCCCAAGCGGTGATGGACGACTTGTGCCATGAGTTTGGCGTCACACCGGCCGCCCAGAAAGTGATCTATAACCCCTTTGAGCTGGAAGCCCTCCGCCAACGCGCGGCTGAACCTTGTCCGCTCGATGGTAGCGATTTTCTGTTGCATGTCGGCCGCCTACATCCGCAAAAACGCCATGACCGACTGCTGGAAGCCTACGCACTCAGTGGCTTAACCCTACCATTGGTCTTGCTGGGCAACGGCAGTGACAGCGCCGTGCATGCCATTGAGCAGCAAGCGCAACAACTGGGGATCCGCGAGCAAGTGCGCTACCTCGGATTTCAAGATAACCCGTACAGTTATATCCGCGCGGCCCGTGCCTTAGTGCTCAGCTCTGACTGTGAAGGGTTCGGTAATGTGCTGGTCGAGGCGCTCGCCTGCAAAACTCAGGTCGTCAGCTCCCCGTGCCCGGGCGGGCCAAAAGAGATTTTGGTGGGAGAGTTGCAACGCGGTTTGGCAACCGATATGTCCGCCGCCGCTCTGGCGCATGCCATGAAGGATATTGTGGCGCATCCGGTGGATTTATCGGCCGTGGATCTACATCGTTTTACTCGCGCGCAGGCCTGTGAACAATATCTTAACTGTTAAGCACTAAATATTGCGGGACTCATATTGCGGGATTTTCCGCCAATAACACGATAAAGCGCAGCCATTCTTGCTGCGCTTTACTTTTTACTGCTTACTGCGCCTTATCGGTTTCGGTTTGCTGTAATTCCCACGCCACCGCATATTTTAAATAGGAGCTGACCGCTTTAGCTTTCGCAATCGAAAAACCATCCAGTCCCGCCAAGAAGCCACGTTTAATGACGTATAAACGGATAAACGTCCACACGCCGTGAACCACCGGCTGCCAAGCCTGAACCGACTTACCCCGCTCGGCCAGAGTGCGCCCCTGCCAGTGACCATATTTGACACAGCGAGCAAACATATCCTGATAATCGGCATAGGAGTAATGGATCACGTGCTGATCAATCTTGTGCGTGTTACGCGCCATAATCCGCGTATGGGTAAATACCGGGGAAAAATCGGTGCGAGTACGATTGAAAATCCGACAAATATAATCCGGATATTGGCCGGCATACGGCGTTGTACGCTGACCAATATAATTTTTACGCCGATTTTCTATCGCATCCACACCTAACGCAGAAACATCGGTGCTTTGCAAATAGGTCACCAGATCGCTATCCAGCCGCTCATCCGCATCCAGATTAATCACCCAGTCATGCAGGCAAAACGGTAAGCCGTGGCTACGCTGTGGCCCATCACCGAGAAAGGGCACACGGGTGACGACGGTCGCCCCTGCCGCGCGCGCCAGCTCACAGGTTCGATCTTGACTGCCAGAATCCACCACCACGATGTCATCACACACCTGCTGCAACGAGGCCAGACAGGCCTGAATATTTTTTTCTTCGTTAAAGGTGATGACCAATCCGCTGAATTTCATGGTGTTCCTGTCTTTTGCTACTGATATACACTGGCGTATCGAGACCCAATCGCGACGACCGATACCCACTCTTGCATCCACGCTGTTGTGTGATGCATGGCGAAAATCACGCCTTCCCAGCGGCTTATTGTACCTTATAATTGATCACCCTGATATTTTTACCCCGCTCACCGACAACAGGTATGCCATGCTCCGAATTTTCTACTCCCTGCTGCTCTATTTGATCCAGCCGCTGATTGCGCTACGCCTGTGGTGGCGCGGACGCCGAGCGCCCGCCTACCGGCAACGCTGGACGGAGCGCTACGCCCTGTACCGTACGCCAGCGGCTCAGCATGGGATTGTCCTGCACTCGGTTTCGGTCGGAGAGACACTGGCCGCGGTCCCGTTGGTACGCGCCCTGCAACAACGCTATCCCCAACTGCCGATCACCGTCACCACCATGACCCCAACTGGCTCGGAGCGTGCGCGGGCCGCATTCGGTGATAGCGTACATCACCTGTATCTGCCCTACGATCTGCCCGATGCCATGGCCCGTTTTTACCGCCATCTGCAACCCAAACTGGTGGTCGTGATGGAAACCGAGCTGTGGCCCAATATGATTTGGCAGGCACACCGGCGGGGGATCCCACTGGTGATCGCCAATGCCCGCTTGTCTGCCCGCTCGGCCCGCGGCTATGGCAAAATCCGGCGCTTTATGGCGCAGTTATTACCTAAAGTCGCCCGCGTCGCCGCGCAGACCCCCGCCGATGGCGAGCGTTTTATCGCTCTGGGTCTACCGGCACCACAACTGAGCGTAACCGGCAGCATTAAATTTGATATCAGTGTTACCGCTGAGCAGCAAACCGCCGCCTCGGCGCTGCGCGCACAATGGGCGCCACACCGACCGGTGTGGATCGCCGCCAGTACCCATCAAGGAGAAGAAACGGCAGTATTACAGGCCCACCAAGCCCTATTGGCCGAATATCCAGATCTGCTGCTGATTTTAGTACCCCGCCATCCGGAACGCTTTGCGGCGGTGCACGCATTAGTCAGTGAGCACCAACTGACCAGCGTCACCCGCAACAGCGGTGAGGCCGTGACCGCGGCCACGCAGGTGGTGGTCGGTGATACCATGGGCGAAATGATGGTGCTGTATGGGATCGCCGATCTGGCGTTTGTCGGTGGCAGTCTGATTGAGCGCGGTGGACACAATCCGCTGGAGCCTGCCGCCTACGGATTACCGGTGCTGATGGGGCCACACACGTTCAACTTTGCCCAGATCTGCCAGCAATTGGAAGAGGCCGGTGGCCTGTCCCGGATCAGTGACCCTCTTTCACTGCAAGCCGCCATCGCTGAACGCTTACAAAATCCGGAGCTGGCTGCCCGTCAAGGTAAGCAAGCACTGACTTTTATGCAGCAAAACCAGGGCGCCTTGTCCCGTCTGTTAACTTTACTGGATACTGCGTTATCCGGCAGCGAGAAATAAATCATGAGCGTGAACGTCATCTATCCGGGCACTTTCGATCCCGTCACCAATGGTCATCTAGACTTAATTCAGCGCGCTAGCCGACTGTTTGGCCATGTCACGGTAGCGGTGGCGGCCAGTCCGAGTAAACAGCCGTTGTTTACGCTGGACGAGCGAGTCAGCCTGTTGCAACAGTCGGTCGCGGCCCTGCCGAATGTCGCCGTGATCGGATTTAAAGGGCTATTGGTCGATCTGGCTAAGGCACAACAGGCGACAGTGTTACTGCGTGGCGTGCGTGGCGTCACGGACTTTGATTACGAGCACCAACTGGCCAACATGAATCGCCGCCTGATGCCAGAGCTGGAAACCGTATTTCTCACCCCCAGCGAGCAGTGGTCATTCATCTCCTCCACGCTGATCCGTGAGATTGCCTTGCACGGCGGCGATGTCAGTGAGTTTGTGCCAGCCGCGGTGCTGGATGTCTTGCGCCACAAGCAAACCTACCGCTAACCACAGTCAACTGCCAGCGGTCGCCGCTGCCGTTATAGCGGAGCCGGCTGGCAATGTGGGCAATAAAAACTGTTACGCTGTCCGATCCGCATACTTTCAATCGGCGTGCCACACACCGAACAGGGTTCACCACGGCGACCATACACCTGTAAAG
>JBOFCH010000096.1:0-4296 GCA_051645985.1 Plesiomonas sp.
GGCAACTGCTGACCATGCTGCTGAAAAATATTCCTGAGCGTGGTTAATTATCGGTAAGGCTCTCTGTCCGATCACCGTTCTAAGAAAGGGTTGCCATTATGAGCAACCCTTTTTTTATCGCGCCCGATGATCATGGGCACAGCCAAACACCGCACGACATACTCGATCGCTAGCTCCACGGCAACGCCAACTGCCGGATCAGTTGCGGATCAAGCAACGTGACATGCAAGCCAACTAACCGCACACCACGCCCTTCACGCCGTTGCCAAACCGACTCGGCCAGTTGCAACAAATCATCTAGGCACAATACCGGATAGACATGCTCTTGGGTGGTTAACTGGAAATCGGAAAATTTCAGCTTCACCCCTTGCCGCGCAATTGCCAATGACGGGCTGACCCGCTGCAAACGACGCTCTAATTCGGGATATAACTCAGTCACCAACCGACGGCACTCCTCCAGCGAGCTGATATCTTCGGCCAGCGTTTTCTCCACCCCGACCGACTTACGCTGCCGATCCGGGTTGACCTCACGTTCATCAATGCCCTGACTGCGTTGCCACAGCATATGGCCTTGCTTGCCGAACTTATCGGCCAAGGTTTTCAACGCCACCTTGTGAACATCGGCGCAGGTATACAGCCCCATATCGGCCAGTTTTTGCGCCGAGACTTTGCCGATGCCGGGAATTTTATTCAGCGGCAATGCGGCGACAAAACCTAGCATTTGCTCAGGGCGAATCACATACAGGCCATCGGGCTTATTCATGTCCGACGCGATTTTGGCTAAAAACTTTACCGGCGCAACCCCAGCGGAGGCGGTCAGCTGTAACTCTTCACGAATAACGCGCCGGATATCTTCGGCAATCCAGGTGGCCGAGCCGTGGAATAAGGCGCATTCGGTGACATCCAGATAGGCCTCATCCAATGACAACGGCTCGATACGTGGGGTATAGCGGCGAAAAATGGCATGCAACTGCTGCGAGACTCGCTTGTACACATCCATCCGACCGGGTAATAAGGTCAAATGCGGACACAGTTTAAAGGCTTGTGCGGTAGGCATGGCACTATGCACGCCAAAACGGCGCGCTACATAATTACAGGTGCTGATCACCCCTCGCCGCTCACTGCGCCCGCCAATGGCGAGCGGCACATGCCGCAGTTTAGGATTGTCGCGCATTTCGACTGCTGCATAGAAGCAGTCCATATCAATGTGAATAATCTTCCGCATACCCGCCTCGCATCACTGTATAAATATACATGCAGCAATGGCCGGATGACAATCCAACAGGCATAAAAAAGCCCCTGTGGTGACAGGGGCCGGAGATCTATGCAGAGATGGGTTCTGATGTACGCACCGAGGTACGTTATCAGATGATGCGGTTTTCTTGCAGCTTAGCCAAACGCGCTTCTTCTGCCATCTTGGCTTTACGCTTGTCGCACGGCTCTGGGCAATTACAAACCTTTTCCAGACCCAAGCTGGCAATCCCGCCGCAGCTACCGTGAATGCTTTTCTTCTGCACTATGTAGCCGATTGCCATACCGGCAATGACTAACATAAATACCGCAAACGTGGCAATAAATACGGTCATCGATGCTCCTTACGGTTGCTTTTGCAGATAGGGTTTAAACGCATCGGTAGCGACTTCTTTGAAGCCATCCGCCGTTTTGATGATCATAAAGGCAGCAATACCGTGCGCGTTAGCCACTTTGAGCGCTTCTTCCTCACCCAGCACATTCAAGCCGGTAGACAGGCCATCAGCCTCCATACAGGTTGGTGCCAGTACGGTGATCGACACCATCTTATGCTGAATTGGCTCGCCGGTACGCGGATCAATGGTGTGTGAAAAACGCTTACCGTCTTGCTCAAAGTAGTTGCGATAATCACCCGAGGTAGCAATCGCCATGTTACCCGGTGCGATGATTTCCTGCGCGCTTTGATCCACGCCAGCGACCGGTTTTTCAATGGCAATACGCCACGGGTGGCCCTGTGCGTTATGACCATGCAAACGCACTTCACCGCCAATCTCTACCATGTAGTTTTCGATCCCGATCGATGCCAGATATTCGGCCACTTGATCGACACCAAAGCCTTTGGCAATGGAAGAGAGATCAACATACAGCTCCGGGATCCCTTTCACCAGCGCATTCCCCTGCACCGACAGGTATTGAATACCCACTCGAGCACGACGTTTAGCCAGCTCTTCATCAGACGGAATTTTATCCGGCCGACCTTCTGGGCCAAAGCCCCACAAGTTGACCAATGGGCCTACGGTCACATCCAGTGCACCGTGGGTGACCTGATTAATACGCAGCGCTTCTTGCACGACTTTAGCCGTATCAGCAGAAACCGCAAACGGGGTATTCACCGCAGTACTGCTGTTAAAACGGCTCAGCTCAGATTTAGGTCGATAGGTCGACATCTGGTCATTGACCAGTTCGAGACGCTTATCGATTTCGGTTTGTACCTGCTCCGGTGTTGGCCGATCTTTCGGGTTAATGTATTTGATGGAGTAATAGGTCCCCATCGTTTGGCCTTGCAGGGCAATCTGTTCATCTGACGAACTGTCATTGCACCCACTTAGAAAAAAGGCCAGCCCGACCAGGGCTAGCCATTGCTTAGTTTTTACAAACATGCAGGAGATCAACCACCAAAGTCATCCAGCAGAATGTTTTCATCTTCAACGCCCAAATCTTTGAGCATCTTGATGACCGCGGCGTTCATCATCGGCGGACCACACATGTAGAATTCGCAGTCTTCCGGAGCCTCGTGATCACGCAGATAGTTCTCGTAAATCACGTTATGAATGAAGCCGGTGTAACCGGTCCAGTTGTCTTCCGGTAACGGATCAGACAACGCCACATTCCACGTAAAGTTCGGGTTCTCAGCCGCCAGCATATCGAAATCTTCGACATAGAACATTTCGCGCTTGGAGCGAGCACCATACCAGAAGCTCATCTTACGCTTGGAGTGCAAACGCTTCAACTGGTCAAAAATGTGGGAGCGCATTGGCGCCATACCGGCACCACCACCGATGAACACCATTTCGTTGTCGGTATCTTTGGCGAAGAACTCACCAAATGGCCCGGAAATGGTCACCTTGTCACCCTTCTTCAAAGACCAGATGAAAGAAGACATCTGACCCGGAGGTGCATCAGGGTTGCTTGGCGGTGGCGTGGCGATACGCACGTTCAGCATGATGATGCTCTTCTCTTCCGGATAGCTCGCCATGGAGTAAGCACGGACGATTGGCTCATTCACCACTGACTCATAGCGGAACAGGTTGTACTTGTCCCAATCTTCACGATATTCCTCTGGAACATCGAAATCAGAGTATTTGATGTGGTGCGCAGGCGCTTCAATCTGGATATAACCACCGGCGCGGAATGGTACTTCCTCGCCTTCTGGGATAGCAATCACCAGCTCTTTGATGAAGGTGGCAACGTTATCGTTAGAGATAACTTCACATTCCCACTTCTTCACACCGAAGATCTCTTCTGGCAGCTCAATCTTCATGTTTTCTTTCACGTTCACCTGACACGCCAGACGGCAACCTTCAGCCGCTTCGCGCTTGGTGATGTGAGACAGTTCGGTCGGCAGTACATCACCACCGCCTTCCAGCACTTTGGCATGACACTGACCACAGGAGCCACCGCCACCACAGGCTGAAGAAACGAAAATCCCGTTGGCTGCCAGAGCACCCAGCAGCTTACCGCCAGCCTGAGTTTTGATGGTCAGGTTAGGATCGCCGTTGATTTCAATCGTAATGTCACCGGAACTTACCAGCTTGGATTTGGCAAACAAAATTACCAGAACCAATGCCAGCAGGATCAGGGTGAACATTACTACGCCAAGAATAATTTCCATTGAATGTTCCTATACGCCCTGATTACAACTGGATACCGGAGAAGGACATAAAGCCCAGCGCCATCAGACCTACCGTGATAAAGGTAATACCCAGACCACGCAGACCCTTAGGCACGTCGGAATACTTCATCTTCTCACGCAGACCGGCCAGAGCCACAATCGCCAGCATCCAACCGATACCGGAGCCGATACCGTACACGATGGATTCGCTGAAGTTGTAGTCACGCTGTACCATGAAAGATACGCCACCGAAGATCGCACAGTTTACGGTGATCAGCGGCAGGAAGATGCCGAGCGCGTTGTACAGTGGCGGGAAGAACTTATCCAGCACCATTTCCAGGATCTGTACCAGAGCTGCGATTACACCGATAAAGGTGATGAAGCTCAGGAAGCTCAGATCAACGCCGGCAACCAGTGCGCCATCTTTCAGGATC
>JBOFCH010000097.1:0-3619 GCA_051645985.1 Plesiomonas sp.
TCTTGGCGCACCATTTCGGCCAGATACGGTGCATGCAGCTCGATCTCGGCGCCATGGTAGCTGGCCACAATCGGCTGGCTGCTGGCCTCTTGGTACTGCTGCTGGGTGATGTAACCCTCTTCCCGCATCCGCGACAACACCACATTACGGCGCTGTTCGGCGCGGCTTAACGAATACAGCGGGTTTAATGTCGACGGCGCTTTCGGCAGACCGGCAATCACCGCCATCTCGCCCAACGTCAGCTGGCTGACATCTTTACCGAAATAGACTTGCGCGGCCGCACCCACCCCGTAAGAGCGGTAGCCGAGATAAATCTTATTCAGGTACAAATCCAGAATTTCATCTTTGGTCAGCAGCTGTTCGATGCGTAACGCCAGAAAAACCTCTTTGACTTTACGGATCAGCGTTTTTTCCGGACTTAAGAAGAAGTTACGAGCCAACTGCTGAGTGATGGTGCTGGCACCCTGTTTTGCATGACCGGCGGTCAAAGAAACAAAGGCAGCTCGCAAAATTCCAATCGGATCAATACCATCGTGTTGATAAAAACGGCTGTCTTCTGTTGCAATGAAGGCATCCACCATCAGCGGTGGGATCTGTTGTAAGGTCAGCGGGATCCGGCGCTTTTCACCAAACTGCGAAATCAGTTTGCCATCGGCACTGTAAACCTGCATCGGGGTTTGCAAACGCACATCGCGCAGGGTTGTTACATCCGGCAATTGCGGTTTGACATAGACATATAAGCCGTACACCGAAGCTGCTCCCAAGAGGATGCAAGCGAGTGTAACGACCAAAAAATACTTTATGAGCTTCACCTGAGAATTCCCGCGACTAAAGCACCGAACGGTTTATAAACACTAAGTGCGTAGTATAAAGGCAAGCAATGAAAGGGTAACCCTTTTGCTGATTTTTTCTTCGTGCTTTGGCGAATTTGTTGATTTTTTTGAAGTTACATTTTTTGACATGGTGTCTTTAAAGCCGAGGGCCGCGCTTTACAGGGCACTATTTCGCTAGCGGGTTAGCTAGCAGGTAGCAGGCATCGCAAGGATGCATGGGAGAGACATGTTTGCACGCTCTGTCAGTGTAGGGTTAGACATTGCCAGCGATGCGGTGCGCGTGGTGTGGTGCCGTTCGCGCCGGCAGGGCTGGGAGTTACTGGGCTGGCACAGTATTCAAGTGCCCGCCGGTACGTTTCAGGGCGATCGCTTGATCGCCCCCGAGGCGTTACGTGACGTATTAAGTCAAATTCACAAAGTTCTGCCGCGCCGTCTGGCGCGTTTGTGCATTGCCCTGCCGGGCGCTGCGGTGATGCAAAAAACCTTGATGGTCGATGCCTTTTTAACCGAACAGGAGCGTCTGTTTCGGGTCGAGGCCGAGCTTCCGTCATTATTTCCCTTACCACCGCATGAGCTGGCCTTCGATTTTCGCGCCGAAGGGGCGGAAACGGCTAATGGTCGCCTGAAGCTGGTGGTCACTGCGGCGCGGCGCGAACTGATGAATGATTATTTGTCTGTATTGCAAAGTGCCGGTCTGCACGCCGATATCGTGGATATTACCCCGTTGGCGCTGCGCCGAGCGCTGGAGCAGGCGCATGCGGCATTACCTCCGGCGTTGGAGCTGGAGCAACAACTGCTGGTGCATCTATCGGCACGTAATCTGCTGGTGACCTCGGTGCCCGGCAGTCCGCTGTTTTTCCGCGATCAGCCGCTGAACATTCCACAAAGCGAAGGCAATTCGGTGCCGCCGGCACTGCTGCAAGAGCAGTGGTTGAGCGAAGTCACCCGTCAGTTAGGGTTGATCCGCCAGATGTACCACTCCACTGGTCGGCAATCCAGCGGCCTGTTGGTCAGCGGCCAGCTGCGTGAGAGTGATACCCGTGTACTTAGCACCCAATTATCGGTGCCGGTACAGGGGTGGTCGCCGTTTGCCGGTTTATCCTTGGCGGTCAGTGTGCCGCAGCAGGAAGATGCTTGGCCGTTTACGTTAGCCTGTGGTCTTGCGGTCTGGGAGGGTAACTGATGAAAGGGATCAACCTGTTACCTTGGCGTGAGTTGGAGCGGCAACAGCAGCAACAACGCTTTCTTCGTCAGGTCACGGTGTGGGGCGGTTTTTGGTTTTTGATTTTAGCCGGCGTCTGGTTTGGCATCGATCAGCTCAACACCCATCAACAGTCACGTTTAGGCCGTTTACAGTCGGAGATCCAGTTGTTGGATGCCAAGCTGGCGGAGCTGCGTGATATCAAGGCTAAAGAGGAGTTGGTCAATAAACGGATCACTGCCGTATCGGCGCTGCAAAAACAGCGCGATCAGGTTACCCGACTGTTTAACCTGTTGCCGCTGGTGGTTCCGCCCGGGGTGTATATCGACAAAATCACGCTGAACGGCGAGCGGGTTGAAATTGCCGGACGCAGTGAGTCTAACGTGCGTCTGTCTTCGATGGTGCGTCAGGTGGAATCCTCCTATTGGTTGGATGGGGTGTCAATTGACGCCATCGTGGCCAACAAAAACGGTACCCAATTTGATGAATTCAAGATGCGCTTCCAACTGCTGGCCGACATGAAGCAGAAACTCGGGGAGATCAAAGGATGAGCCAATGGAGTGAACTGGATCTGGACCAGATTGCTTACTGGCCGCGCAAGATGCAGTGGGCATTTGTCAGTATTGCGACTTTGGTGATCTTTGCGCTAGCCGGTTGGTTTGTGCTGTTGCCGGGCTGGCAGGCTTACGAGGATGCGCAGGCCAAAGAGCAGGAGCTGCTGACCCAAATTCGCAGCAAAGCCAATCTGGCCGCCCAGTTACCGGCGGCCCGTGAACGTTACCGGCAATTGAGTAACCAACTGGCGACCTTGAGTCGCCAGTTGCCGTCACAAGATGAACTGGCCTCGTTGCTGGACTCCATCACCATGGTGGGGACCCGTAACGGCATGCAATTTGATCGGATTAACTGGATGGCGCCGCAGCCGCAAGGGTTGTTGCAGGCACTGCCGCTTCAGCTGGAGCTAAAAGGTTCATTCGGTGAATTGGGGCAGTTTTCCAGTGATATCGCGCTGCTGCCTCGCATTATCACCCTGAGCGACCTGACCTTGGAGCGTAAACAAGGGGAGCAACTGGGCTTCTCGGTACGTGCCACCACCTTCCGCCTGCTCAGCGCCGATGAGTTGAAGGCTCAGCAAGCGGAGGAGAAAAAATGAAGCCGATCACGCATCAATTTATGCCCTCGGCGGCATTGCTTGGCACAGCGCTTTTGCTGGCGGGGTGTAATTCGGGCGAGCAGCAGGATCTGGATACGGTATTGCAAGATATTTACCGCGAAGTGCCGCAAGAGCGGATTGCCCCGCCCAAAGCGCTGGAGCGTACCGGGCGATTATTGTTTGTGGCCGCGCCACTACGAAATCCTTTTATGACGCCGCAGATGGAAGTGGCTGGCGATCGCGGCTTTGATTGCGCGCAGCCCAATACCGAACGGAAAAAAACCGCCCTTGAGCAGTATGGGCTAGAGAAGCTGAAGTTTCGTGGGGTGATTGGCGATAAAAGCCAGTTGTGGGCGTTGGTGGAAACGCCTGATGCAGAATTGGTGCGTATTGGCCCTGGGGATTATCTGGGGCTGAACTGGGGCAGCATCG
>JBOFCH010000098.1:0-2446 GCA_051645985.1 Plesiomonas sp.
CTGCGTATTTTGGCTGGTTTAGCGCTGCCAGATACCGGCGAAGTGCTATGGCAGGGCGAGCCGATTCGCCACCAGCGCGAACGTTATCAAGAAAGCTTGCTGTATCTGGGGCACCATCCCGGTTTAAAGCGGGTGCTGACGGCTTATGAGAATCTGGCCTTTTATCAGCAGGGATCTGGCGGTATCAATGAAGATAACGCACTGTGGGATGCGCTGGCGCACGTTGATCTCGAAGGTTTTGAAGATGTGCCGGTAGCCCAGCTTTCCGCGGGTCAGCAGCGCCGGGTCGCGTTGGCGCGCTTGTGGCTTAGCCAACATCCGCTTTGGATCCTCGATGAACCTCTGACCGCGATTGACAAATCTGGGGTAGCTAAATTGCTGGGATTATTTGACCGACATATTTCCCGGGGGGGGATCATTATCCTTACGACTCACCAGGATTTAAATTATCCCACTATGCGCCATTTTCGGTTAGGCAATATGGAATAAGACGCAATGCTATTGGCTATTATTAAACGTGAGCTGAAAATTGCCTTTCGTAACTCAACGGAAATTATCAATCCGCTGCTGTTTTTTGTGATTGTGATTACCCTGTTTCCACTGAGTATCGGGCCGGAGCCACAATTATTGGCGCGGATTGCTCCCGGTATTATCTGGGTTGCTGCGCTCTTATCCTCTTTACTCTCTTTAGAGCGCTTATTTAAGGATGATTATCTAGATGGCTCGCTAGAGCAGCTGATGCTGCTACCGGTGCCGTTACCTTTGATTGTCTGTGCTAAAGTCATCTCTCACTGGCTGTTGACTGGCCTGCCGCTCTTGATTTTATCGCCGCTTATTGCAGTATTACTGTCGCTTAAACTCGAGGTCTGGCTGACGATGGCCGCGACCTTGTTGCTGGGTACACCAACGTTGAGTTTTATCGGTGCCATTGGTGCGGCCTTAACCGTAGGGTTACGTAAGGGCGGGGTATTACTGAGCCTATTAATTTTGCCGCTATTTATCCCTGTGCTGATTTTTGCCACCGCAACGCTTGAGGCGTCAATCATGAGCATGCCACTCAGTGGTTATCTGGCTATTTTAGGCGCTATGTTGATGGGCAGTTTAACCCTGTCGCCGTTTGCGGCGGCGGCGGCGCTGCGTATTAGTGTGCAATAAGCGTGTTCTAACCGATATTTTGGGCAAAATAACTCAAATGGGTAATGTGTTGGCTGATTACCCACGAGGAAAATAGGGCCTTTATCAATCACTGTGAACTATCTGGTGAAAAACAGAGAAAATAATAGCCGAAAGCCACAAAACGGTGACAATTAGCAGCAGTTATCAATACGGTAAAAATACTGCAACAAATATTGCAACGAGCATCGCAAAATAGGCACCGCCGTTTTAGCGTTGGCGAGACGGTGATCGCTGAATAACAAGAGACAATAAGAGAGACCCAATTATGTGGAAATGGCTACATCAGTACGCAGCACCGGAGCGGTTGTATCAGCTTTGCGGCCGGTTGCTCCCGTTCAGTGGCGTTCTGGCGGTGGTACTGCTGGTGACCGGTCTGGTGTGGGGATTTGTTTTTGCGCCGGCAGATTATCAACAGGGTGACAGTTATCGGATCATGTACCTGCATGTCCCGGCGGCTATCTGGTCGATGGGCATTTATGCCTCGATGGCGATTGCCGCTTTTATCGGTCTAGTTTGGCAAATCAAGATGTCCGATCTGGCCAGTGCCGCGATGGCGCCGGTGGGGGCGGTGTTTACCTTTATCGCCTTGGCCACTGGCTCCGCGTGGGGTAAGCCGATGTGGGGCGCGTGGTGGGTATGGGATGCACGCCTGACCTCAGAGCTGATTTTATTGTTCTTATATCTGGGTGCTATTGCCTTGTATAACGCCTTTGATGATCGCCGTTTGGCTGGTCGCGCGGCCGGTATTTTGATTTTGGTCGGCGTGGTGAACTTGCCGATTATTCATTTTTCTGTCGAATGGTGGAATACCCTGCATCAAGGCTCAACCAACATGCAGCAAAGTATCGCGCCGAGTATGCGCACGCCGCTGCGGCTGAGTATTTTCGGTTTTCTGTTCTTCTTCATTACTTTGACGATGATGCGTTTGCGTAACTTGATCTTGGCTCAAGAGCGTCAACGTCCGTGGGTCAAGAGTCTGGCCTTGCGTGGAGCGGCGGTGGCAACACCGTCTGATGTATCGGGTAAGGGAAACTAAATCATGACGGTGTTTTTTGATTCATGGGACGCCTTCCTCGCCATGGGCGGTTACGCCTTTTATGTCTGGCTGGCGGTTGGCATCACGTTGATTTCCCTGTCGGGAATTTATGCCCATACCCGTTGGAGCCATTCGCAGTTGCTGGCCGATATTCGGCGTCAGGAAGCCAGAGCGCAGCGCGTACAGAAGATAAAACAACAAAAAGCCTCAAGCCATGTGGTGAGTCAGAAGGAG
>JBOFCH010000099.1:0-6671 GCA_051645985.1 Plesiomonas sp.
CAGGGTGTTCAGTTTGTTTAAGTCCATCAACTTAACTTCAACATTACGGATCGCCCGATAACCGATAATTTTCGGGCTCTGATCTTTGACATACTCATATTCTGGCTGAGTCTGCAAATTGGCCGCATTGATGTTCTTAGCCTCGACGCCATTTTTCTCCAAGAAGGTAAAGTAAGCCGCGACTTTCTCGTCGGCCTGCGCTTTAGCCTTCGCGGCGGTGGCCGCGCTCTGATTAACCTCAATCGACAAGGTTGCCATGTTCGGTTTGGCATCAATCACACCGTAACCTACGGTTGCCAAGGTCGGAACTTCCGGTAATTCAGCCGCCATACTGACGGCTGGCGCCATCGCCAACACCACTGCGACGGTTAATGCTTTCAGATTCACATCAGACTCCTTGCTATCGCCTGTTTTCCGCTTGCCAGTGCCAAGGGGGGTATCAACCGCCCCTCAGGCTACACTCAGCCAACCGGTTCTTCTTGAGCTTATACTGTGTTGGTTAGACAGTAAAAACACCGTGTTATTCCATTTTTAATGTAACCAGATTTTAATGTAGCCAGCGTTAACACACTGATTTTACTCTCGGCGCTATCAACCATCATACCCCAGTACGCCGATAGATAATCGTCTACGCTAGTCGTATATATGGGGAAAACCCGAGAAAAAAACCAAGAAAAAAGCGCCTGCCGGCGCTCTTTTCTTCTCTGCTGATATTTCACGATGCGTTATTGATCGTTACGGGCAGCAGTGTTGCTGACTGTACGCATATGGACATCCATCTGCGGATACGGAATATTAATGTTGTTGGCATCCAACGCCTTTTTAATATTCTCCATCAGATCGAAATAGACCGCCCAATAATCAGCATTGTTTACCCAAGGACGCACCACAAAATCCAGCGATGACGCACCCATCGTCATCAGACGGATAGTACAATCCATATCGGTCAGCACACGCGAGTCCGCCATAACGACATCGGTCAATATTGTTTTTACCTGATCGATATCCGCTTCATAACCCACGCTGATCACCAGATCAATACGACGTTTCTCTTCCAAAGAGAGGTTAATGATGCGACCACTCATGATGCTAGCGTTCGGAATAATCACGGTTTTACGATCTGCGGTGCACAAGACAGTCGAGAAGATTTGTACACTTTCGACTGTACCACTCACGCCACCCAGATCCACGACATCACCGGCACGGAATGGACGGAAGCCGACAATCAGCACCCCAGCCGCAAAGTTGGACAAGGAGCCTTGCAGCGCCAAACCGACTGCCAAGCTCGCCGCACCAATAACAGCAATCACCGACGAGGTTTGCACACCGACACGGCCTAATGCGGCCACCAGCGTAAAGATGATGATGGAGTAACGCACCAAAGAGCGCACAAAATGACTTACCGCGCGATCGAGGCCTTTTTTCTCCATCAGGTTATGCACGCCATTAGACACAATGCGTGCAACCAGCCAGCCGAAAATAAAAATCAGAAAAGCGGCTACCAGATTAACGGCATACTGGATCAGTAACGCCTGATTATCTACCACCCAACTGCTGGCGTGTTGAATACTGTCAACCACATCTAAGGATTTAAGAACGGACGGGTCAATATTTTTCATGACTTTGCCTTACCATTTTACTATTCGCTTTGCATATCAAGCGGAAGAAGAAATAAAGAAAAAATACAGCCTACTGCACCATGAATAATAATCTGGCTATTTTAAAAAATGATGAATATTACAGCTGCAATGCGGGCGAATAGTATCGCAAATAAAGCAGGGGGGAAATACGGATATGCAGAATAATGCAGACAGAGGTTTATCTTTGTATAAAAAATAACCCCGGTATTTTGGCCGGGGCTAGAATATATCACTGATATTAAATCAGATTACAGTACATCAATCGCGTTCAGCTCTTTGAATGCTTTTTCCAGACGAGCAATCATGCTGGTCTGAGCAGAACGCAGCCATACGCGTGGATCGTAGTACTTCTTGTTCGGCTTATCCGCGCCTTCTGGGTTACCCAGCTGGCCTTGCAGGTAAGCTTCGTTCTTTTTGTAGTATTCCAGAACGCCTTCCCAAGTCGCCCACTGAGTATCAGTGTCGATGTTCATTTTAATCACACCGTAGCTGATAGATTCAGCGATCTCTTCGGCAGTCGAGCCTGAACCACCGTGGAAGACGAAGTTCAAAGACTTCGCTGGCAGACCGAACTTCTCAGACACATACTTCTGAGACGCATCCAGAATGGATGGTGTCAGTTTCACGTTACCTGGCTTGTACACACCGTGTACGTTACCGAAGGACGCCGCGATGGTGAAACGTGGGCTGATTTTGCTCAGACGCTCGTAAGCGTAAGCCACGTCTTCTGGCTGGGTGTACAGGGAAGACTGATCCAGATGGCTGTTATCCACGCCATCTTCTTCACCACCGGTGCAACCCAGTTCCAGCTCCAGAGTCATGTTCATCTTCGCCATGCGGGTCAGGTATTCGCAGCAGGTATCGATGTTTTCTTCCAGAGACTCTTCAGACAGATCCAGCATGTGAGAAGAGAACAGCGGTTTGCCTGTTTCAGCAAAGTGCTTCTCACCGGCAGTCAGCAGACCGTCGATCCACGGCAGCAGTTTCTTGGCGGCGTGGTCAGTGTGCAGAATCACCGGCACACCGTAAGCTTCTGCTACCGCGTGTACGTGCTTAGCACCAGCTACCGCACCCAGAATGGCCACTTGCTGGCCTTCCAGCTTCAGACCTTTACCGGCGAAGAACTGCGCACCACCGTTAGAGAACTGAACAATCACCGGCGCACGTACTTTCGCCGCCGCTTCCAGTACGGCGTTTACAGAGTCAGTACCGACTACGTTTACCGCAGGCAGCGCAAAGTTATTGGCTTTTGCCACTTCAAACACTTTCTGAACGTCATCACCGGTGATAACGCCTGGTTTTACGAAATCAAAAATCTTAGACATGTTCCTAGTCCTGTTTCGTCAGCCGTGATTGTAGAAAAAAGTTTTACTCTGTCGCTTTTGACCGCCGACACGGCGGCGGTACCCGGCATGCTGGCTCCGAATCCGAAGCCTGTGGAAGCTCGTGGATGAGGCCGCAAGCAGCCAAACTATCCACATATCCAACATATGCCCCACACACGCAACCGATTACATAGCAGTATAATCGATGTTGCTTGCCCGAAGGCCAAACCTGCCGTTAAACAGAAAACCGGCATACCTGATGTTCTTAAATATCGGTGGGAAAACAACACCTGTTTTCGCGCTGATACCCAGAGTACGCCGAAAGAATAGAAGCCGGAGATTCGCCCCGGCGTCTGATTAAATTAGGCTTTTGCGCGCGCTTCCAGCATCGCAACCGCTGGCAGTACTTTACCTTCCACGAATTCCAGGAAAGCGCCACCGCCAGTAGAGATGTAGGAGACTTTGTCAGCGATACCGAACTTGTCGATCGCCGCCAGCGTATCGCCACCACCGGCGATAGAGAAGGCAGGTGATTCAGCAATCGCTTTAGCAATGATTTCGGTGCCTTTAGCGAACTGATCGAACTCAAATACGCCGACTGGGCCATTCCACAAAATGGTCTTGGCATTCATGATGATGTCAGCTAGCACTTTTGCTGAATCCGGGCCGATATCGAAAATCATGTCATCATCAGCCACATCCGCTACCGCTTTGATGGTCGCAGGGGTGGATTCGGAGAACTCTTTCCCTACTACCACGTCGGTAGTCACGGGAATGTCACACTTGGCAGCCAGCGCTTTGGCGGTATCAAGCAGATCGTTTTCACACAGGGATTTACCCACATTGTGGCCTGCCGCCGCAATGAAGGTATTAGCAATACCGCCACCCACGACCAGTTGGTCAGCGATAGTTGACAGGGATTCCAGTACCGTCAGTTTGGTCGATACTTTAGAGCCACCGACGATAGCCACCATCGGGCGAGCCGGGTTCTTCATCGCTTTACCCAGCGCATCCAGCTCAGCAGACAGCAGTGGGCCGGAGCAGGCAATTGGGGCAAACTTGGCGACGCCGTGAGTAGACGCTTGCGCACGGTGCGCAGTACCGAACGCATCCATCACGAACACGTCACACAGTGCAGCGTATTTCTTAGACAGTGCTTCGTCGTCTTTCTTCTCGCCTTTGTTGAAGCGCACGTTTTCCAGTACCACCAGCTCACCGGTAGCCACTTCTACGCCGTCCAAATAATCTTTCGCCAGGCGTACCGGTACAGACAGCACCTCTTTCAGGTAGTTAACTACCGGCAGCAGAGAGAATTCTTCGTTGTATTCACCTTCGGTCGGACGACCCAGGTGGGAGGTCACCATTACTGCTGCGCCTTGTTTGAGCGCCAGTTCAATGGTAGGCAGGGAGGCACGGATACGGGCATCAGAAGTCACTTTGCCTTCTTTTACCGGTACGTTCAGGTCAGCACGGATCAGTACGCGTTTACCAGCCAGATCCAGATCAGTCATGTTGATAACAGACATGGTGAGTCCTCTATTTAATTCCATGAAGATTTTCAATGCCGGCCTTCTGCTTATGCGTGGCCGACACCTAAACAATCAGTCAGTTTCCGTTAGCTCTGCGCGGGTCACCGGGCTGTAACCATGGCCAACGTGGTATCGAGCATGCGATTAGCAAAACCCCACTCGTTATCACACCAGACCAGCGTCTTCACCAGACGCGTACCGCTCACCCGGGTTTGGGTCCCGTCCACAATAGCGCTGTGGCTGTCGTGGTTAAAATCAATTGAGACTAACGGCGCTTCCGTATAATCCACTATATCACGTAATGCTCCCTGCGCTGCCTGCGCGAGGGCGTGGTTTACGTTGCAAACTTTCACATCCGTGCTCAAGGTCACACTTAAATCCATCGCGGTGACGTTTATTGTGGGCACCCGCACAGCGATGGCTTCAAACCTGTCGGAAAATTTCGGAAAAATCCGACCAATTCCGCGCGCCAGCTTGGTATCCACCGGTATGATGGATTGGCTCGCCGCCCGTGTCCGACGCAGGTCACTGTGATAGGCATCAATCACCGGCTGATCATGCATCGCCGAATGAATGGTGGTCACCGTACCCGAATCAATACCGAAGGTTTCATCCAGCACTTTAATGATCGGCACAATACAGTTGGTAGTGCACGAGCCGTTAGACACGATCCGATCGCTGGCTTTCAGCAGCTGATGATTCACACCGTAAATCACCGTGGCATCGATATCGGTGCCCGCCGGATGGGAAAACAGAACCTTGCCCGCCCCCGCGTGCAGATGCGCTTCCCCATCGGCACGACTGCCAAATTTCCCGGTACAATCGAGCACCACATCCACCTGCAATTCTGCCCACGGCAGTTGCTCAAGTTCGCGGATATGTAGTAGCTGAATCGTATCACCCTCGACATCTAATGTCTCGCCATCAATGCTAACTGGACGCGAAAATCGTCCATGGGTCGAATCATATTGCAACAAATGTGCGATCCCTTCCGGTGCAGCAAGTTCATTAATTGCCACCACTTGCATCTGTTCGCGTTTTCCACTTTCGTACAGCGCGCGCAGAACGCTGCGCCCGATCCGGCCAAAGCCGTTGATTGCCACACGGATAGTCATAATTATTACGTGTCCTTTAACCGAGTCTTCCGGCAGGAAGCAAAACCCTGAGTATGCGGGATCTATTGTCTGATGAAATTGATTAGACTGGCAATCTGCCATGATTTTGCCCGCCGCGCGGTATTTTTTTCACTCCCCTCATGCGCCCCTCGGCAATCCACAGTAACCGACATAAAAAAAGCCACCCGAATGAAGGCAGCTTTTTATTTTTATGCGCTACTTAGCGCAGCCCAAGCCGCGCTAAGGTCACGATGGAAAGACTGAATTACAGAATTTCTTTCGCTTTGGCCACCACGTTTTCTACGGTGAAACCAAACTCTTTGAACAGCAGATCGGCTGGCGCTGACTCACCAAAGGTAGTCATGCCAACGATACGACCGCCGAAACCGACATACTTGTACCAGAAGTCAGCGATACCAGCTTCTACCGCGACACGCGCGGTAACGGCGGCTGGCAGTACAGACTCACGGTAAGCAGCGTCTTGTTTATCAAATACGTCGGTAGCTGGCATAGACACCACGCGTACCTGGCGGCCTTCGCCAGTCAGCTGCTCAGCGGCTTGCATCGCCAGCTCAACTTCCGAACCGGTAGCGATGAAGATCAGCTCCGGCGTACCGGCGCAATCTTTCAGCACATAACCACCACGGGCGATGTTAGCCAGTTGCTCGCTGCTGCGATCCATCTGCGCCAGATTCTGACGCGAGAAGATCAGCGCTGATGGGCCATCTTGACGCTCAATCGCGTATTTCCATGCCACGGCAGATTCAACCTGATCACATGGACGCCACGTGCTCATGTTCGGAGTCAGACGCAGAGACGCGATCTGCTCAACCGGTTGGTGAGTCGGGCCATCTTCACCCAGACCGATAGAATCGTGGGTGTAAACGAAAATAGAACGCTGCTTCATCAGGGCTGCCATACGCAGTGCGTTACGGGCATATTCCATGAACATCAGGAACGTCGCGCCGTATGGAATGAAACCACCGTGCAAAGCAATACCGTTCATGATGGCGGACATCCCAAATTCACGCACACCGTAATGGATGTAGTTACCGCCCATGT
>JBOFCH010000100.1:0-2075 GCA_051645985.1 Plesiomonas sp.
TAACGGAGCTGGAAAACTGGGTCAAGGAATTTAGCTACTGGGATGTGCTACGCCTGATGGATTTTGAATGGGGCAAAGGTGGCTTAATTCGTGGCGATAAGGTCTTTGATATTGGCTCTGGCGTGATTGGTCGTAAAAATCTAGAGGAGTGTGCTCGCCCGTTTGCGGTGGTGGCGACCGAATTGGAAACTGGGCGTGAGCGTTGGTTGATGAAAGGTGATTTGAAACAGGCGGTGCGGGCTTCTTGCAGTATGCCGGGGCTGCTATCTCCAGTACAGCTGGACGGCAAGTGGATGGTGGATGGCGCAGTGGTTAATCCGGTGCCGATTTCACTGGCCCGAGCCATGGGGGCTGATTTTGTAATTGCGGTGGATTTAGGCCGCGAACATCATCTGGCGCAAATCGATCTGTTGTCCGCTTATCCGCTGGACTTACCACAGCCGGAAGAACATGGCTGGCAGGCTAAACTGAAGCAGAAGCTGGAAAAATTGTGGCCAGTTAAACGTCAGCAGGTGCCTTCTGTGCTGGATGTGATGACCTCTTCGATGCAAATTTTGGAGCATCGCCTGAAAAAAAGCCGAATGGCTGGCGATCCGCCTGATGTTCTGATCCAACCGGCAGTAGCACAAATCTCAACGCTGGATTTTCATCGCGCAGCATCTTCCATTGATGCGGGGTATCGAGCCGTGGAGCGGGTTACCGAGCAGTTGGAGCCGATTGTTGCCTTTTTGCAACTACAGGCGCAAAAATAAGATCTCGTCACAAAAATCAGGGGAAAGCCGGGCAGAAAAAGGGCATAAATCACGATTGTGCATCACACTAGAGGCAGAGACTGAAATTTTAGATGAGGACAGAAGCATGCAGCCGGAAGAGGGCAGTTTCAGCGGATACCGTTTTATGTTGGTGGACGATGATCCGGTATTCAGGCAGCATCTGATTCATTTCCTTTCTCATTATGGCGGCACCGTCATCGAAGCACAAAACGGTCAGTATGCGCTGGATAAGTTGGCGCATTATCAGCCGGATATCATTTTATGTGATTTGAATATGCCTGAGATGGGCGGTATTGAGCTGGTTACCATTTTGCGTGCGCATGCGAATCAGACGCCAGTGATAGTGATCTCTGGCTCGGAGCGTTTTTCTGATGTGGCGGAAGCCTTGCGCGCGGGTGCTACCGATTATCTGCTAAAACCGCTGGATGACTTATACGTCTTACATAGCACGATCAACGATGTGTTGCAGGCGCGTAAAAATCATGCATTGGAGGTTGAAGAGCTGGGCGAATATTTCCAGCAACTGCAAGCAGAGCCGGATAACGCTTTACAGCTCATTCGCGCCTTGATGCCACCGGCTCAGCAGGTAATGAGCCATGCTCGGGTACGTTATCGGCAATTAGGCAGCACGGGGCAAGCCGGTTTAGTGTTTGATTTGGCGGCGATGCATCCACACCGCTTTGGGTTTTATGTTTTTGATATGGGGGCGGCGGGTCGGCATGGGCCGATCGCGGCCTTGTTATTGCGCACGTTGTTCAACGGTTTTCTCAGCCAGCCGGAGAATATTAACTTTGTCCTGACGCATCAGGATATCTTGCGCAAAATTTACCAAACGTTTCGACAAGCCGGCCTGACCCTAAACCCGCGGTTATTAATTGGCTCTTATGATAGTGAGCAACAACAATTGCAGATTTCTGTGGCTGGGTTGAGTGCGGAAATCGAAACATTACAAGGAATGCATCGAATTTATTCGCTCTATCCGTTAGGTGTGCAAAGCTCCGAGCAAGGTACACTACACGTGGAAACGCTACGACTGAGCACACCGCAGTGGAATGCCATTGTGACCTCTCAGCGTCAAGGGCAGATGGTGATCCATGTGGAGTCGGACAGAGCAGGCACTGAGACGGTAGACGTAGACCGAGCGGCGGGAGGAACGCATACCGACGGGAAGCCCCCGTCGGCAGCAGTGGTCAATCTCTTTGCACCCAATATCCCTTGATATCCGTTATGAAACGAAAACCCTAGGCTGATTAATTGGCTTGCGGGTTGATGTCCACTTTTTCCAGTGTTGGACGTTTGCCT
>JBOFCH010000101.1:0-7758 GCA_051645985.1 Plesiomonas sp.
CGTGATGATCAATATGCAACGAAAGACATCCCAGCGTGGATGTCAGCGATTGCCAGTTTTCATCCCACGCTTCCAGTAATAAGCCGCGTGGCAACTCAGGGGCCGCCCGTTGCGCCGCCGCTAAGGCTTCTATTGAAAAAGAGGAGAGTAGCGGCGCAGTCGCTTGCCCGGCCCATAATGTTTGTACCGCGCGGGCAACTTCAGCGCCGGTTTGGCTTTCTTGTCCGGTGGTCGGCTTAATTTCTACGTTTGCCAGCATGTGGTGCTGAAAGCAGCGTTCGGCGACCTCACTTAATAGCGGCAGCGGCTCATGGCGGAAAGCATGGCTAAACCAGCTACCCGCATCCAGTTTATGTAACTGCTCCCACGTCAGTAGCCCGGCGACTCCCCAACTGTTGGTGGTGCGATCCAACGTATCATCGTGTAATAAAAAGGGCTGTAGGTCTCGGGAGAGTTTAACGTCAAACTCAATCATGGTGTGGCCATAACGGGCGCCGGTATCTATAGCGGCCAGCGTGTTCTCGGGGGCCAGCTTGCCGCCGCCTCGGTGGGCGATGATGGCCGGATAAGGCCAAGCGCGTTGTTGTTCACTTTGCATAATGACTGCTCCCAGTATTCTCGTCGCGGTATTTCGGTGGTGCCTGAACACTGCGCGAGAGAGTGGCTATACGCTCAGTATATGCTGGTCGGCAGTGAGAGGCGTCAACTCTGTTCACGTCTGATCATTGTAATTTTACCGAATGGCGATAACAGCACTGAGTGTGATGAAAATGTAACTAAATATAGCGAATGCCAGTAAGGTATGCAGAAGAGTAATAGATAATGCGTGAATGATGGCTCCATTTACTGGGCGGTAAAATAAGAAAATAAAACCAATAGATAACAAATTGGCTCAAGTTTTCTTTTCAATGGACATCAATATGTCGCTGGCGGGGAGGTATTTCTGGGATGATACCGGTAACATGTGTTTTTTTAAAATGACTACATAATTAACTGAATGTAAGGAATTAAGAACATCTCCTCAAAAATATATTCAGCGATCATTCCCAATCCAACAAATAAAACCAACCAGAGCAGATTTTTGAAAAAATATTGCGGTTTAAAGATATCAAATGTTCGGCTGACGATTCTTTTTAACATTAACGCAACGGCCTTTGATAGGGAAGACCTTTGGATTATGCAAATCCTTGTCTAATATATCAATTTAAATTGCGATCAGTTTCAATAACTGTGATTTCAATCATAGTATTTTTTTACTGTTGTTTATGGATGGTTGAGATCGTTATCTGAGGCTTCTGATATAGAAAGTCGCCACCAAAATGAATTTGTTAGCGTATAACTTGACGCTTGTTTGTGCATAATTAGTCGGGTTTATTCTGCATGATATTTTAAGTGTGAAGGTGCAGATTAATGTATTGCCGTTTATTTTTCATTCGCCTTGTTGTGGGTATCTCTGTACCATTTTCTGGTCTTCGGTCACGTATTTCGTTGTGTTTTATTTATCGATTTGTAAGGGTAATAGTGACCGCCGCGGGTATTACGACAAGTGCTACCCCAGTCATATTATCCCAGCTATTAGCAAAATAATTCATTTATGCGACCAATAAATGTGACTGAATAGTAAAATATAGGGCGGTAAGGGGGTCAGCGTATCGCTTTAATTTAAATGTCTATATGTCATATTAGGCTAAGTATGCCGGTCGGTGGAAGATTGAGTGTAACCGGCTGAGAGCTGTAATTGTGGCTATGACAATCCTTTCCCATATTGGCTGATGGTGCATGATTATGCGATTTGGTGGGGTGGAACTCGAGAGGAAAGAAAATAATAACAACGCGTTGCATTTGTGTGATGACCATTTTATTCCTATGGTTCATGCATGGCCATCAGGGTAAAGCGTGATCGAATAAACAACCAAGATCCGCAGATTCTTATATTCTGAGAGGCTCATGATTATAAGGAGAGTAATATGAAATATAAGACACGCAGTCTGCTTGCTTTTTCTCTGGCGGTTGCTTTAGTTTCTCCCACTTTTTCTGTTTTCTCCGCCACCGACGTATTACAACCACAGGCGACCTATACAGAGCTGGTCACACAGCGTCAGGTGGTCGACCAACTATTACAGCAGGCTGTGGATGCCTTTAAATCTCCGGCTCGGGTTTCACATGCCGGCTTTACCGCTAAATTGCCAAGCAATATGGAGATTGTGGCGGATCGTCTGCTGTCGGCGTATAAGTTGGAGCCATATCGAGCCGATTTACTCTTTAGTGCTGCTAATGCTTATATCTATAACAAAGATGTGGATAAAGCGATTTCAGTCTTCGAGCGTGTCCTGACGCTGGCGCCCGATGATCTGGATGCACATACCTATCTGGCTACGTGGCAGCGTTTCAAAGGCAATCAGGCTCAGATGGATACACATCTGGCGCGTCTGAAAGCCCTAAGCCCAGCGCGTTACCAGAAGGTACAGGATCTGTTTGCTGTTGTGGATGGCGTCAGCAAAATGCCCATTCGGGATCAATTACCACAGCCACTGGGTGCTGATTCAGCGATTGTCGTGCTCGGTTACGCCCTGAACCCAGATGGTTCGATGCATGACATTCTGATACAGCGTTTGCAAAAAACATTGGAGTTGGCAAAACAAAGTCCGCAGGCGTTGATCATAGTTACCGGTGGTGTACCGCAAAATAACCAGACCGAAGCGCGCCTAATGCAAGACTGGTTGGTTAAGCAAGGCATTGAAGCGAAACGAATTGTGCAAGACAACTATGCCACTTCAACGGTAGAGAATGCTCTGTATAGCCGTTATGCCCTGACCCAACATCGCATTAAACATGCTGTTTTGCTCAGCTCCGGTAGTCATGTCCGTCGTGGACAGGCACTGCTTGAAGTAGCTACATGGGAAACCGGCCCACAGGGCATTACGTTTGAATCGATAGCGGCGCCGGATAAACCGCTGGCGGAGTTACAAAAGGTCTCTGACGGTGATTTGCTGGGCATTTATCGGGATGCTCTGCGCGTCATGGGGATGTGGAGCTTTCGCAGCGCACCGCTGCTAGAGCGCTAAGCGGTATTGAGACACAGTGGGTTCTGCGCAGATGTTATTGCAGAGCCTAGTTTTAGTTAATTATAGAGCCTATGTAGGCTTATCGAGATCCTCAACGTAGAGAGTACCACCGGCGGTTATGACGTCGGTGGTACAGAACGGTAGTGCGAGATGGGGGTATCGCAACAAGGGGACAATTTGGGTGGACGAGCGACGGTTACGGTAAAGATTGTAAAAACCGTTATTATGCCGCTACGTTTTGGTGGCTGACCGTCTCTGATTGCGCTGATGCACTAACCGGTATTGGGAATACGCGATCATAGGCCCAGTTATAGAAAAAGGCGTAGATCAGATAAAAAATCACAAAGCCCATATCCAGTAAAAACGCTTGTTTGAGCGAAATTTGTAGCCACCAGGCAATCAGTGGCAGCACAAATAACAATAAGCCGGCCTCAAAGGCCAGGGTGTGCATCACTCGCTCAGGCAGGCTTTTGTGGGTACGCCCCAACATTCGCTGCATCAGTTTATCCACCAACAGGTTATAGATATAATTCCACACCGTAGCGATCAGCGATAGCATGATAGCCAGTTTCCCCAACTCCAGCAGCTGCATCCCCATCACCCAACTGGCAATCAGCGGGCAAAGCATCAGCCCAATCAACTCAAATCCAATGGCATGACGTAAACGATCTGTTCCTGTGCGCATAATGTTTTCTCTTTTTGGTGAGCGGAGTGGCTGCTAATCTATCGTTATTAACGTAGAGTTGTTAGTTAGATACTATCGTTAAAATAGATAGGTTATGGCGCTAGCAGGATATACGAGTGCATTACATCAATGTATTACATGAGCGTACTACGGGAGCCGTGTGGAAAGGGTGTTAAAGATGAACATGACACTGGAGCAATTGCGCTGCTTGCTCGCAGCCGCCGAATGCGGCTCATTTTCGGCGGCGGCACGACGCTTAGGGAAAGCACAATCGGTTGTTAGTACAACTATTGCCAATTTGGAGATTGATTTGGGGGTCATGCTGTTTGATCGCCGCGCGCGTAATCCAGTACTGACAGCGGCCGGCGAACGGTTGTTACAGCAGGCTCGTGGGATCTTAACTCAGTGTGACCGTTTCACGGCACTGGCCGGTGAATTGGCTGCCGGAGTGGAAAGCCGCCTGACTTTGGCGGTGGATGATGATTCTCTGCTCCCGAAACTCGGCTCATTACTGGAAGCCTTTGCACTGCGTTTCCCTGATGTCGAGCTAGAGTTACTGTTTCCCGTGATGGAGGATTTGACCGACATGCTCCTCAGTGGACGGGCGCAGCTGGGGATCAGCTATGAACAACCTCAGCCTGAGTCGGCACTCAGTTGTGTGCCGATCGGTCAGATCCGTCTGCCGCTAGTTTGCGCTCCATCGCATCCACTGGCACATCGCTCGCCACTGACTCAAAGCGATCTACAAAACGCCCGCCAGATTATGGTAGCGGCTCGGCGTGAAGGCGAGATCCGCCACCGTTTTCGCCTATCACCACAAGTGTGGTGGGTAGAAGGGGATTGGGCGGTGCTGGAGTTGGTTAAACGTGGGCTAGGTTGGGCGGCCGTACCGGAGTTTTTATTGGCCGGCGCGCTGGCCAAGGGCGAAGTGATCCAGTTGGATGCAGAGTGCTGGCCATCGCCGCCGCGCTTGCAGATGGAGCTGTTTTGGCATCAGGGCCAGCCGTTAGGTATCGCCGCGCGCTGGCTCAAAGACAGTCTATTACAGGATTTTCTCCATCTGCGCTGATTAACCGTCTCGTGAATTGATGTTACTCTGCTGACGGGTGTTTGCACACCGGATGTTGTTTATTGATTAATAGGGAATACACGCTGCATGGATACCGATCCTCAGTCCTTCGCTTCGTTGTTGGGGAGTTCTACTCATCAACCTGATCCCACTGTGCCAGCACGCGAGTCGCAGGAGATGACTACGATGGTGGGCGTTGAGCAGGTACAGCTAAACCGGCGCGGCAGCTTACAGCAGGTTACGGCCGATTTGCTGGCACAAGAGGTACCGGTGGCACTGGTCTATAACGGTATTTCCCATGTCGTGATGATGGCATCCCCCTGTGATTTGGAGCTGTTTGCCTTGGGCTTTTCACTGTCCGAAGGCATTATTCGCTCGCCAGCAGACATTTATGGCATCGATATCGAACCGGGTTTTCAGGGGATCTCAGTACAGATTGAGCTTTCCAGCCGCTGCTTTGCCGCCCTTAAAGCGCGCCGCCGCACACTGGCTGGGCGTACCGGTTGTGGTATCTGTGGTACCGAACAATTGGCCGAGATTTACCGTGAACTGCCATGGCTACCGGTGACTCAGCGTTTTTCCCTACCGATGATGGACAGTGCTTTAGCCGCTTTACGCGCGGTTCAGGAAATCGGTAATCTGACCGGTTGCACGCATGCCGCCGTGTGGCTCTCACCAGAGGGGGAGTTGCTGGGCGGATGTGAGGATATCGGACGCCATGTGGCGCTGGATAAGCTGTTGGGGTTACGTGCGCGGCATCAGTGGCAGCACGGAGTATTGTTGGTTTCCAGCCGAGCCAGTTATGAAATGGTACAGAAAGCCGCAATGTGTGGTGTTGAGATAGTCTTTGCTGTTTCTGCTGCTACCACGTTGGCGCGACAAACTGCGTTGCAGTGTGGCCTGACCTTAGTGGCTTTTACCCGACCCGGACGAGCTATGGTTCTGACTCACCCAGAGCGATTAAGTGATGATCGTTTGCCTCTCTCATTCAGCGATGATGGCGAGTTTGCCATACACTGCACGAGATCTCGCTCTGAAACTGACTGACAAATGTAAGATTTCTTGGTCGCTATCAGCGAAAGGCTTCACAAAATACAGTCATCCCGATTTAAGCCCAATTCAGCTTTGTTACTGTTAACCAGTTGAAATGACAAGGAGGACTTTATGCGGGATATGAATAAATGGATATTGGCTTCACTGCTCATGGCTAGCAGTGGGGTTTCAACGCAAGCGCTGGCTGAAGTCAATATCGGTTTTAAATACGATTACACCAAGTACACTGATTCTGGCACGAATTACAGCAGCAATCTCAAACTGAATCAATATTATGCCACGCTGGGTGCCAGCAATGAGTTCAGTGAAGCCTATGTGGCGTTGGGCGCGGCTAATCTTAAATCCGATTACCGTGATGATGCTCTTTCGGTGAGCGATTCTCAGTCTGGTCTACTGTACGGTGTGGGAACGCGTTTGTTTACTGAGCTGGAAAGTGGATTGCGTCCGAGTATCGACGTTTTTTACAGCGTGAATGACTTTGATTCTGTGAACGTCAATGTATTCGATGTGACTCCCGAAATGGGCTATGTGATTAATCTGCAAAACGACGTGCAATTGATCCCAAGCGCTGGCTTAAAATACCAGCACATGAAGCTCGAGCTTGACCATCATAGTGACTTGGAAGAGTCAGTTAATGAAACTAGCGGTGTGATAGCGATGACCTTGCAGTCCCGATCCGTACCTTTATTTGCACGTATTGGCGGAAGTTTTGGCAGTGATATGAATACTTTTTCATTTCAGCTGAATTACGGTTTCTAGCGGTTTATATGGGGCGGTGTGCTTATCGTTGCACGATGAACGTTATGCGCTTATGCCCCACATCCACATTCGCACTCGTATCTACATTGCCTCTTTTTTTCTTCTGCATATTTTCTTTTTGAAACAGTCTGCTATCTATCTCACAAGCAGCATATTTAATTCTAATTATCACGAACTTAATCGATAGATCTCCGATAAAGGCGAATAAATGTACTGCCGTTAATTATCTAGATCAGGATTACGATAACAGCGAGTGAAAAATAAGTGATGTAGCTCTCAAATAACGGCAGATCGCATGTTGTGAATATCTCTTTTTCTTTGAGCGGAGTATGGTTTCAATTAATTAGCACAGTAAAAAAAGGAATGGTTATGTCTGAGCAAAGGAATGAGCATAAGCCATATGTCACGGCGGTATTGGCTTTAGCACTGATAGCGCTGTTTTTTTGCTTTAACGGCCCTCACGATATGTTCGGTATCGTGACTGACTGGGTGTTGAATACACTGTAAACGGCCTGATGGGAGACTGTGGTTTGCCTTTACAACAAGGTATGATTGTGCGGTTAGCGGTCAGTCATATGCTACGGGCATCTACCGTACAAGAGACGACTTTAAATTACCTTCATTAAGCTCGGGTCAACGGAAACTCCATGCGTAAATTTGCTGCATTGTTGCCGCTGGTGCTGGTTCTCAGTGCTTGTAGTAGCAAAAATATCGAGCCGGAAACAGCGGCTGAAGCCCTCAAAAAACACAACAGTGGCGGCTTTGTTCTGCAACCGGAACATACGCTTTATCTGGAAAATGGCGATTATGCCTACAATCCAGCCGCCGGACAGTTTATTGACAAAATGGTCCGCGAACATGGTTTCAACCGTCAGCAACTGGAAAGCGTGATGTCACAGACGAAACGTCTGGACTATGTTTTACGCCTGATGGATCAGCAAGCTCCGGTGAAACGTCCGCCAAGTGGCCCTAATGGAGCGTGGCTACGCTATCGGGGTAAATTTATCACGCCTGATAATGTGCAAAATGGCGTGCAGTTTTGGAATCAGTATCAAGCTGAGCTAAAACGGGCGCAAGCCGTGTACGGGGTGCCGCCGGAGATCATTGTTGGTATCATTGGGGTTGAA
>JBOFCH010000102.1:0-2101 GCA_051645985.1 Plesiomonas sp.
GTTTGTTGCGCCGAGGCTAAAGCATGCAGTTGTTCCGCGTGGTAAGCCTGATGATCGGAAAAAGCGACACAATGCTCCGGTTCGGCTCCGAGGTTCCGCAACGTGGCGAAAAAACGGGGTGGATGGCCGATCCCCGCCATCGCGACAATATGTGGCAGAGTATTGACTGCCCGGCGTTCACCGGTCGCCAAATTAACTGCCCAATCCGGTGCCAAATGCATCGGGATCTCGCCATCCTGAGCCTCGCCGCCATTCACCACGACCGCCGAGACTGAGCGTAAACGCTGCGGTGTTTCACGTAAGGGGCCGGCTGGCAGCAAAAAGCCATTACCGAAACGACGCATGCCATCGACAATCACAATTTCGACATCGCGCGCCAGCGCATAATGCTGTAGCCCGTCATCAGTAATAATGACATCAATCTGCTGCGGATAAGCGGCCAGCAATGCCTGCACGGCGGCGCTGCGCTGTGGCGCTACCGCCACCGGAACGCCGGTGCGACGGCGGATCAGCACCGGCTCATCGCCCGCCTGCGCGGTAGACACCGCATCAGTCACCAGCAAGGGGTAAGTCTCAGCTTTGCCGCCATAGCCACGGGACACCACGGCCGGACGGTAACCTTGCGCCTGCAATTGCTCCACCAGCCAGACCACCATCGGGGTTTTCCCATTTCCCCCGACGGTAATATTACCCACCACCACAACCGGCACCGGCGATCGCCAGCCTTGTTTCAGGCCGATGCGAAAGGCCAGTCGGCGCAAGCCACTGAGCAGTGCAAACACGGCGCTGAGCGGCAAGAGCAGCCAACACCAGCGGGAACGGGAAAACCAGAGTTTCTCTATCATCGCCCGGTTCCTTGCGTTACCGGCTCCTGATGCAGCAGCGCAGACACAGCTCGCTCCAGACATTGCATGGCTTGCATACGTGATTATTCCCCGAACTGCATGCGGTGCAGTTGGGCATAAGCGCCGTTACGAGCCAGCAAATCGGCGTGTTTACCACGCTCCACGATTTCGCCTTCATCCACCACCAAAATTTCATCGGCATTTTCGATGGTCGACAGACGGTGAGCAATCACCAGCGCGGTACGGTTTTTCTGCAACTCATCCAACGCGGCTTGAATGGCGCGCTCAGATTCGGTATCCAGCGCCGAGGTGGCCTCATCCAGAATCAAGATTGGGCAATCGCGCAGCAAGGCACGCGCAATCGCAATGCGCTGACGCTGTCCGCCAGACAGCAACACACCATTCTCACCGACCAGTGTGTCGAAGCCCTGATCCATCTTCTGAATAAATTCAGACGCGTGGGCAATCTCTGCGGCCTGCTCTATTTGCTCTCGGCTGTACACATCGGTACGGGCATAGGCAATGTTGTTAGCCACGCTATCGTTGAACAGGTGTACCTGCTGAGAAACCAACGCCACCTGATCACGCAGGTCAGACAGTTGATATTCACGCAGCTCATGACCATCCATCAGGATCTCGCCAGATTGGATGTCATAAAAGCGGGTCAGCAAATTAGCGATGGTGGATTTCCCAGAGCCAGAGCGACCAACCAGTGCCACCGTTTTCCCTGCCGGGACGGTGAAGCTGATATTTTTCAGCGCTGGGGTATCTTTGGTCGGATAGGTAAAGGTGACATTACGGAACTCGATGTCCCCCTTCGCCCGCGCCAGACGTAAGGTACCGTTATCTTTTTCCGTCTCCATATCCAAAATGGTAAACAAAGTCTGACAGGCCGCCATACCACGCTGGAACTGCGCATTCACATTGGTCAGTGATTTGAGCGGGCGCAGCAGTGCCATCATAGAGGAGAACACCACGGTGATCGTACCAGCACTGAGGGTTTGCATTACCTCTGGCAATGAAGCCACATACAGCACCACACACAATGCACTGGATGCAATGATCTGTACCAGCGGATCCGAAATAGACGTCGCAGACACCATCTTCATGGACTGCTGGCGCATGCGGTTGCTGACCTCATCAAAGCGTTTGGCTTCCACTTCCTGACCGCCGAAGCTCAGTACCACTTTATGCCCTTTTAGCATCTGCTCGGCAGAGGCCGTGACATGGCCCATGGTGTTCTGCATATCTTTACT
>JBOFCH010000103.1:0-9098 GCA_051645985.1 Plesiomonas sp.
ATTGTGGCGATTGTGTGTATGGCCGTGGCGCACTTTTTTTGGCAGCGCTATCTGGATAACAAAGAAGGCGTCAGCCATGAGCGTTTGGATGTCAGCGAAATCAAGGTAGATGCCCCATCGTTCTATGCCATTTTGCCATTTACGCCGATTATCGGAGTATTGATTTTTAATGGGGATTGGGCGCCGAAGCTGCACATCATTACCATCTTGGTGATCTGTATGATCATGACTGCACTGATCGAGTTTATTCGTAAATTCAGTGCACAAGAGGTATTCAAAGGATTGGAAGTGGCATACCGCGGTATGGCGGATGCATTTTCCAGCGTGGTGATGTTGTTGGTGGCGGCCGGGGTCTTTGCTCAAGGTCTGACGACGGTTGGCTTTATTAATAATCTGCTCGGTCTGGCACAGTCATTCGGTAATGGCGGTTTTGTGATGATGATGGTTCTGGTGATTATCACCACATTGGCGGCCTTTACCACCGGCTCGGGTAACGCGCCTTTCTATGCCTTTGTCGAACTGATCCCGAAACTGGCGGCGCAGATGGGTATTAACCCTGCCTTCTTGATTATCCCAATGCTGCAAGCATCTAACTTGGGGCGTACTATTTCTCCGGTATCTGGGGTCGTGGTCGCGACGTCCGGTATGGCTAAATTGTCGCCGTTTGAAGTGGTGAAGCGGACGTCTGTACCGGTACTGGTAGGCTTGATTGTGGTGATTGTCGCAACCGAGATCATGGTTCCGGTATAACCAGCGCGCTTAGCTAACCTTGCCCACTGCGCTCGCATGCCGTGATAGCGCAGTGGGATACCTTCTACTCTCGCGTAAACACATATACCTCGCGCAAACACACATTCAAAAACCGGCAGTCTGACCCCATGATGTAGGGCGTCAGACTGCCGGTTTTTTGATCCGCGCATTTTCTCTTATACCAGCCAACACTTAACACTTAACAAAACGTAATACTTACATCAGAGATCACGTACGTGAGGTTAGGCGAGTTTTTGGTGGTCAAACTGGGGCTGGTTCTGATATTGCGCCATGAGGCTGCGCAAAATCAGCTGCAAACGGCCCAGCATCAGTTGGATCTCATGTCCGCTTAACGTCAACGCGGGCATAAAACGCAGTAGATTAGGACGCGGAGCGTTCAGCAGCAACTGTTGCTCGCGAGCCTCGGCAACCGCTTCTTCCGCGAGGGGATATTTCACATCCAACGCCAGTAATAACCCCTGACCACGAACTTCCCCCATCCCCAGCTCGGCGCTCAGCGCTTCCAGCCCGGCGCGCAATTGTGCGCTGCTGTCACGAACTTGCTGCAAGAAGCCTCGTTGAGCCACCGTGTTTACCACAGCCAACCCACCGGCACACATCAGCGGATTACCGCAATAAGTGCCACCTTGGTCGCCCGGCTCAAAGCAGGCGACTTCGGCTCTGGCCAGATGGGCCGCTAGCGGGATCCCGCCGCCTAATCCTTTACCTAAGGTGACCATATCCGGCACGATATCGTAATGCTCAAATGCAAACAGGGTTCCGGTGCGGCCAATACCGGTTTGTACTTCGTCCACAATCAGCAGTAATCCCAGCTCATCACACAGGGTGCGTAACCCTTGCATAAAGCTAATATTGGCTGGGATCACGCCAGCTTCGCCCTGAATGGGTTCTAACATCACGGCGACCGTTTGGTCAGTCACGGCCTGACGTACCGCCTGCAAATCGTTATAAGGCACTTTGATAAAGCCGGGGACTTTCGGCTCAAACAGTGCTGCAAACTGTGGTTTACCTGTCGCCGACATGGTTGCCAGCGTTCGGCCGTGGAAGCTGTTATCAAAGGTAATGATCTGGTAAGCGCCGTTTTTATGTTTTTGCCCGTAGCGACGCGCTAACTTGATGGCACTCTCATTGGCTTCTGCTCCGGAGTTGGTAAAGAACACCTGATCTAAACCGGACAAGGTCGTTAAACGGGTTGCCAACTGGGCCATCGGCTGGTTGAAGAAAGCGGGGCTGGGATTGATCAACGTCTGCGCCTGTTGGGTTAGCGCCTGTACCAGCTCATCGGGGCAGTGACCCAGACAATTCACTGCCCACCCTTGGACAAAATCCAGATAAGCGGTGCCATCGCTACTGTATAGCCAGTGCCCTTTGCCGTGAGTGAAATAGAGTTCTGGCCGATGGGTGATGGTCATCAACGCATCCGTGTTCAGTGTGGTCATCTCTGCTCCCTGCTTATCTTAACTTATGCTGCGGTCTTGTTAGGGCAATGTAGTGAATAAAAAGTGAATGTTCAATCGTTTTTTATGACTAAAAATTCCAGTGAGTTCACTATGGAAAGTTGCACCATCATGACGATAAACGGCAGGAGTTTGTGATCCTTTTCTACCTTTGAGTGGCTTTATCTACTGTACAAATGTTAAACGTTAACAACTCGTATATTAACGGTTAGAATCCGTTCAGCCACGGGGCCGTGACTATATGTGATTATGACTATACGTGATGATGAATATCGGCACCCTGTCAGCCAAGATCCTGTTAGCCAAGGAGTGAGCACATTGTGAGTATGTTACCGCATCACCTTCAGCAGCAACTGCTCTACCATCGCTGGGCTTACCGTATTTTGCAACGTCAATTACGCAGCTTACCGACGGCATTGCTGGTGCAAGACAGCGGCCTGTCATTTGGTTCTATCATCAACACACTCAATCACTTACTGGTTTCAGAGCGGCAAAGCCTAGCGCGACTGTTAAACCAGATTGTCCCGGATATGGCTCCCGATACGATTGTAACGGTGGATACTGGGGCGCTGTTTGAGCAGCTGGCTCATACCGGTGACCAGTGGTTAACTATCGTCACCCAGTTGGCCGAACTCAGCGAAACACAGCGCACTCATGCCGGTAATTTGATCAGTGAAGTGATCCTGCATGCCGTACACCACCGTGGGCAAATTTCGGCGGTCATGACCAATCAAGGTTACCCTGCGCCGAAGATAGATTTTGCGGCGTACCGGCGCGAGCAGGCAGCGCGGGCTATCGAGGCTGGGGCTGAAGCGGTGACGGGAAGCGTTTAAATCGTCTTGTTGGCTCTTAAACGCGGAAGATTTGTCACTTTCAGCTTACACGTGTACGCCGAGAAAGGTATACTCTCTTTGACAGCGCCCCTTGCTGTTTTTCATCGGGGGGAATTAGATCGGGTATTTTCTTGTGTCGGAGTCACGGTATGTCATCGATGAGTTCATCTACGGCGTATTCTGTTCACGAAGAGTGGGTGAACAGCATTACCCACGGCTTGGGAGTGATTTTTGGGATTGCCGCTTTAGTGCTGCTGGTGATGCAGGGCGCCTTGGCGCATCAAAGTGCGCGCGCACTGGTTAGCTATGCGGTGTATGGCAGTAGCATAATCGTGCTATTTCTCGCATCGACGCTGTATCACGCTATTTTGATCCCCAAAGCCAGACGTTGGTTGAAAACCTTCGATCATTGTGCAATTTATCTTTTGATTGCCGGTACTTACACCCCGTTTTTACTGGTGGCACTGGATACGCCGTTGGCTACTGGGTTGATGGTGGTGATCTGGTCTTTAGCCGCCGTCGGGATTGTGTTTAAGTTGTTTTTTATCCACCGTTTTCCGATCCTGTCTGTAACCACCTATCTGTTGATGGGCTGGCTATCACTGGTCGTCATTTATCAGTTGGCGATCTCTTTGCCGCTGGGTGGTTTGGTATTATTGGCCGCCGGTGGTGCATTGTACAGTCTAGGCGTTATTTTCTATTTGGCTAAACGCCTGCCATTTAGCCACGCTATCTGGCACCTGTTCGTGCTCGGTGGCGCAGTGTGTCACTTCCTTGCCATATATTTTTATATTGCAAAATAACCTCGTTCAGCCTGAAGAGTGACTGGTGAAGTGCTTAGCTTAAAACTGCCGGATTGCCACTATCCTCCGGCAGTTTTAAGTAAAAATGAGAACCATTTCGCTGTTCATGCATGCTAAAATTGTAAGTGCTAATTTTCACCTTTCCTCGTGTTGATCTTTTGTTAACGGCAGATAATCATTTTTATTGTCTAAAAAAAAGCCAAGACAATGTGACACCTGTTGGGATGGTGAGAGAGCACTGCCGGTTATTACGTTGTACCCTCTGCGGCAGTGGCCCGATTTCCGTCATTTATGTTTGCTCTACCTCAAAAGGATACGGGTAAATGCAATCTAAAGGATTCCCCCTTTCCGCTCTATGTTGTTCGCTGATGCTAGCGGGCATCGGCCACGCGCAGGCTGCGCCGGGTAAACCGGTTTTGGCCTGGGGCGAAACGAACTTTGCTATCGTGCAGGTCAACCAAGAAGCCACGTCTTACAATACCTTGGTGAAGGTCAATAAAGACGGTGCGCCAGTGCCAGTGGCTTGGGATCGTTGGTCTGGTGAGACCGGCGATCGCTGGAAAGTGCTGTTAAACGGCCAATCGGTATTTGAAAAAAGTATCGGAGCGGCAGCATCACAAAAAGACAGCGCCACCGTATATGTGAAAAAAGGCGGCAAATACCAGATGCAGGTAGCGCTGTGTAGCGGTACCGGCACGGCCGAAAGTTGTACGCTCAGTGATGCTAAAGCCATTGTCGTTGCCGATACAGATGGCAGCCATTTGGATCCGTTGGCGATGAATGTGGATCCGAACAACAAAACCTATACCAACACCAGCGGCATGCAGGTGGGAACCTACTTTGTTGAGTGGGGGGTTTACGATCGCAAATACCCAGTCTCTAAGATCCCAGCACAGAACCTGACCCATATTTATTATGGGTTTACGCCGATCTGTGGTGGTAACGGCATCAATGATGGCCTCAAAGAGGTAGAGAACGGCAATAGCTTCAATGCGTTGCAACGTGCTTGTGCTGGTCGTGAGGATTTCAAAGTCGCGATCCATGATCCGTGGGCCGCATTGCAGATGCCACAAGCAGGACAAGGGCAATTTGATTCGTACAAGGGTAACTTCGGTAGCCTGATGGCGCTGAAAAAGCGTTATCCAAACCTGAAGATTTTGCCATCTATTGGTGGCTGGACCCTGTCAGATCCGTTCTTCTTCTTCGGTGATAACGCGAAGCGTAAAGTGTTCGTGGACTCGGTGGAAGAGTTTATCCGTACCTGGAAATTCTTCGATGGGGTTGATATTGACTGGGAATATCCGGGCGGTAAGGGCGCTAACCCGAAATTGGGTGATCCTGCTAAAGACGGCGCGACTTACGTCACCTTGATGCGTGAACTGCGTGAAATGCTGGATCGGGTAGGGGCGGAAACCGGTAAACGTTATGAGCTGACTTCGGCGATTGGCTCCGGTTATGACAAGATTGGCGTGATTAACTACGCGGAAGCTGCGCAGTATGTCGATCGCTTTAACGTGATGACTTATGACTTCTATGGTGCGTGGAATAACGAAACCGGTCATCAGGCAGCACTTTACTGTGGCTCACATCTGGAAGCGGCGCGCTGTCAGGGGACGGGTAAAGACTCCAGTGGCAAGGATTACACCAACAAGCCGGATTACAACACCGATAACGCCATCAAACTGATGCTGGCGAAAAAAGTGCTGGCCAGCAAGCTGAACGTTGGGGTGGCCATGTATGGTCGTGGCTGGAGTGGTGTCACACCGGCGAGCCTGAAAATTGCCGGTAACCCAATGTCTGGTGTCGGCGCTGGTGCCGTTAAAGGAACCTTTGAAGCCGGTGTTGTGGATTACTGGGATATCCTTAAACGCGCGGTTGGAACCACCAACGGTACGGGTGTGAATGGCTTCCAGTATGGCTATGATGAGCAGGCTCAGGCTCCGTATGTTTGGAACCAGTCTACTGGTGAGTTGATTACCTATGATAACCCGCGCTCGGTGTTGGCGAAGGGCAATTATGTCCGTGCTAATGGCTTGGGGGGGGTGTTCTCGTGGGAAATTGACGGGGATAACGGTGACATCTTGAATGCCATGCATGAATCTCTATCGCACCCTCTGGCCGGTGGCGGCGGTGGTAGCACGACAGATCAGCCTCCAGTGGTCAGTGTGAGCAGCGCCCTGAGTGTAGATAGTGGTAAGAGTGCTAGCGTACAAGCAACGGCCTCGGATCCAGAAGGTAAGGCGCTGAGCTATGCCTGGACATTACCCGCAGGCTTCACTGCAACCGATCTGACTAAAGCCACGCTGACGCTGACCGCGCCAGTCGTGGATAAAGACACCCAGTACAGCTTGGTGTTGAAAGTCAGTGATGGCAGCAATGTGGTGAGCAAGACCATCGCCGTAACAGTAAAAGCCGCGGTAACCACACCCGTGAATACAGTGCCAACGCTGACATTACCGGCAACCTTAAGCGTGGATGAAGGCAAAACACTGCAAGTGACTGCCGATGCCAAAGATGCAGAAAGTGATCCACTGACCTACAGCTGGAGCACCGGCGGCTTAACCGCGAATGCGACGAATGCAGCCAGCATTACCTTAACGGCACCAGCCGTGAGCGCTGATACCAATTACACCGTTTCCGTCACGGTCAGTGACGGTAAGCTGAGTGTAACTAAGTCTGTGGTGGTCACCGTTAAGGATGTTCCATCAACTGGTGGTTCAACCGGTCAGACGACTTGGGAGTCGGCGAAGGTGTATGTCGGTGGCGATACCGTGCTGTTCAATGGCGTGCAGTATAAAGCCAAGTGGTGGACGCAAGGTAACCAACCTGATCAAGGCGGCCCTTGGGAAGCGGTCAGTTCTTCTGGCAGCGGTAGCGGCAGTGCAACAGTAGCTTCATGGAGTGCGACTACAGCCTACTCCGGTGGAGCCAAAGTGACCTATAACGGTGCTACTTGGCAGGCACAGTGGTGGACACAAGGTGAAGTGCCGGGAAGCACTCAAGCTGGAGCATGGAAAAAAGTCAGCTAATGGCGACAGCCAACAGCTACCACCAGCTATAAGTAGTGAAAACCGTAGCGAAACAAAAGCCCCGCATTGCGGGGCTTTTTACGTTGGCGTGGTCTTGTTTTTTATTCGGCTGGTGGTCGCAGCCTTATTCTAGGCTATAAGGGAGTGCGACGACATGCAGGTTGCTGTCATTGTCGCCGTTAACTCGCAGTTGCGCCGTGCTGTCCAGTTCGTTATTCAGCACCGCTTGAACCAGCAGTTGCCCATCTTGCAGCATCACTGCCGCGAGGACGGTGCCGGTACGCCGCCAGTGTTCTTCCAGTTGTAGTTCCAGACTGTCGCCAGCTTGCGGCACGGTGTGGGCTTTACCGCGCAGAGTATAAAGGGCGCGCTTGTTGGCGCCGCGGTATTTGGCGCGTGCCACCATCTCCTGACCGGCGTAGCACCCTTTGCTGAAACTGACGGCATCGAGAGCCTGCAAGTTTAGCGCCTGAGGGATAAACTCATTGCAAGTCGCAGCACCAAGCTGTGGTAGGCCAGCTTCGAGATCCAGCGCTAACCACTGTTGGTGGTTGTTATAAGCGGGCGCTGCGGCGCGTAGCGCTTCCAGAACCCGCACCAGTTCGCTCGCTGGAAGCAGCAGTAAAAAGCGCTCTTGCGGCTGAGGTTGCCACAATAAGGTGCAGTTTTCGCTGGTCACTCGTGGTGCATCGGCATCTGGCACCCGGCTAAATAGTGTGGCCAGAGTTTGGCGTGCCTGCGCGCCAGTCAGCCCCAGCAGGGTATAGCCATGATCTTCGCTGATCGTCAGCTTAGAGAAGACTGCATATTTTTTTAACTCGGGCAGCTGGCGCGTGGTCAGCTCAGCCGCTTGTAGCCAGCCAAAGCCCGCGTCCAGCGCAAACAGGGTGAAAATACTCCACATCTTACCTTTGGCATCACAATGCGCGCCTAGCGTGTAGTGCTCTGGCGCTAACGCCAGCACATCACAGGTGACTTGTCCTTGCAGAAATTTGGTGGCATCCGGCCCGGTAAAGGTCAGTAATGCCAGATGCTCCAAAGACATCAAGGTGAGTGGCAATTGGGTGGCCGACAGCAACGGCGCCGCGGCAAAAGGAGGGGTAACAGAGCCTGTCATAGTGGTGTCCGTATCATCTGATAATCTGAGTGCGGCACCCACAGCCGGGTACCGAGTTACACAAAGCGATGTGCAATCATGATGTTCAATCAATATAGCCAATATAGCGCCCAGCGCCGGTGCTGACTACCGGGCTGGGGGAATTTCTCCTGCGAACATCAGGTCAAAACACTGAACTCAGTCACAAAAATCGGGGGTAACTCGGCAGTAAGGGAAGCGAACAGTGCTAGGATCGAACACAATACAAAAAGGGGCGATCCCTTTTTAATGACGGGACGGAGTCTAAGTTGTGATTGATGTAAATAATAGTGCTCGGGTTCGCTGGGCGTGCCGCCGCGGTATGTTGGAGTTGGATGTGGTGATCATGCCATTTTTTGAGCATGAGTATGACGGGCTGAGTGATGAGGATAAAGCCACCTTCATTCGTCTGCTGGAGCGTGATGATCCGGATTTATTCCGTTGGTTTATGAATAACACCCGTCCAGAAGATCCGGCGCTGGAGGCGATGGTCGCGCTGATTAAGGCTCGGAATCAGGCTCGTGGATTTACAGCAGTTTAATCTGCGGCCGTCACGCCGTCGTGTGCAGATGTTGAGTGCGGCCTATGGAGGGCTGGCATTGCTGACGTGTTATTTTCTGCTGACTACTCCGCTGAGTGTAGGTTGGCAGAGTTTACTCGTCGGGATGTTAGTGGCCCTTGGCGCTGAGTTTTGGCATACGTACCGGCGGTTAGGCCATCAGCACGGTCAACTGCGCTGGAATGATTCGTTGGGTATTGAGTGGGTCGGACAGCGTTGGTCGTACCGTTCCGCTTTGTTTCTCGGGCGTGGCGGCGTCGTGATTTGGGTACGTCGGGAGCGAGTAATGGCGGCCGATACAGACTCTCGTTGGCCACAGTTTGTGCGTTTTAGCCGAGTTCCCATTTGGTTGTTGCCGGACATGTTACCGGCAGCTGAGTGGCGTCGACTGTGTGGTAAGCTGGTGCAAACCGAGCAGTTATTGGCCGATTATGACTAAGTTTATGATTAAGTTGATTTCGTGGAGTGACTAATATTAAGCCAGTAGATAAGCCAACAGACGCGCCATTAT
>JBOFCH010000104.1:0-7468 GCA_051645985.1 Plesiomonas sp.
CAGAATTTGCCTGGCGGCGATAGCGCGGTGGTCCCACCTGACCCCATGCCGAACTCAGCAGTGAAACGCCGTAGCGCCGATGGTAGTGTGGGGTCTCCCCATGCGAGAGTAGGACACTGCCAGGCATCAAATAAGTGAAGAGCCCATCCTAACGGATGGGCTTTTTGCGTTTGGGATTTATTCTTCCTTCTTCCTTTTTATTTCCCGATCTTCCTTATTCTTCCCTTCCTTTTATGTGTTTTTACGCTGGTGACTCGCTTCTCAGGCTCAATTTCTGGTTAAGCGCACCGGTTTAGCGCTGGATCTTCGGTCAGATCCTGTCTAGTATGGAAATCCAGATGTCTAAACGTTTATATGGATATAACGAGAGGTTTTAGCGTATGCCAATCCGGATCCCCGATGAGTTGCCCGCCGCCCATGTCTTACGTCAGGAAAACATCTTTGTGATGCCGGAATCCCGTGCGCTGCATCAGGATATTCGGCCACTGAAGGTGATTTTGCTGAACTTGATGCCAAAAAAAATCGAAACGGAAAACCAGTTTTTGCGCCTGCTCTCCAACTCATCGCTACAGATTAATATTGAATTACTGCGCATTGATTGTCGCCCTAGCCGTAATACGCCGCCAGAACATTTGGATATGTTCTATCGCGAGTTCGCTGAGTTGGCGCCACATAATTACGATGGGTTGATTGTGACCGGCGCTCCACTGGGTCTGGTGCCATTTTCCGACGTAGCCTATTGGGAGCAGATCCGCACAGTCATTGAGTGGTCGAAGACCCATGTGACCTCTACGCTATTTGTGTGTTGGGCGGTGCAGGCGGCATTACAGGTGTTGTATGACTTGCCAAAATTGACACGCGATGACAAATTGTCTGGTGTATACCGGCATACGACACTGGAGCCATTGGCACCGCTAACGCGTGGTTTTGATGATTATTTCTGGGCGCCACATTCGCGTTATGCCGATTTTCCCACCACACACATTCGTGAATATACCGATCTACAGATTTTGGCTGAGTCAGAGCAGGCGGGAGCTTATCTGTTGGCCAGCGATGATCGGCGACAAGTGTTTGTGACCGGTCACCCTGAGTATGATGTGCAGACGCTCGCTGGTGAGTATCAGCGCGATCTGGGCGAAGGGTTACAACCGGCGATCCCCGTCAATTACTTCCCTGATGATGATCCGACATGCCCTCCGGCCGCTAGCTGGCGTAGCCACGGGCACTTGCTGTTTAGTAACTGGTTGAATTACTGCGTGTATCAGATCACGCCGTACGATTTACGGGTGATGCAGCCGACGCGTGAATAACGCTGAAACAGCCGCTATAAAAAAGGCGCCGTATGACGGGCGCCTTTTTTGTTGGATTAGCCGACAGGCCGACTCTGCACTTGCGTGTCAGTGCGTTACGTTAGCGATGACCGTGCTCAATACTCGGGTGCTGATGCTCTTGTTTGCTCGGTTCAACACTCTTGGATTTGATGATCATGCTTTCGATGGATGAGCCTTGCACCAAAATAGAGAACAGCACCACCGCATAGGTCATCACTAGGATCAAATCACGCACGTCAGTTTGCGTACCTGGGATAAACGCCGTACCGGCTGGGATAGAGAGTGCCATCGCCAACGCCAGACCACCACGCAGTCCGCCCCACGTTAGGATTTTCAAGGTATACGGGTTATAGGTACGAAAGAAACGGAAAGCGATAAAAGGAACGGCCACACTGATATAGCGTGCCAGCAGGCAGACGGGAATGGCCAACAGCATCAATATGATCCCTTCACGGCTAAGATCAATCAGCAGCAAGCACAGGCCAATCAGCAGGAACAACAGAGCGTTCAGGAAGTGGTCAATCATCTCCCAGAAGTGATCCAGATAGTGGGCACTTTGCTCGGAGAAACCTTTATAGCGGGTCCAGTTACCGACCATGATCCCGGCCACCACCATCGCCAGCGCGCCAGAGACCCCCAGCATATTGGCCAGAGCAAAACCGGCAGTCGGCACCAGTAAGGTGATCAATTGCTCCAAGCTACCATCATCGGTAGCGCAGATCAGCAGGTGAGCGATATAACCAATCACCAGTCCATACACCACGCCGCCCAGCGCTTCGTGCAGAAAGACAGTCGATACATCCATCAGGGTTGGCGAACGGCCGCCGAACGAGACGGCAAAAATGGTGACGAAAATAACCAAACCGACACCGTCATTAAATAACGACTCGCCTTCCACTTGCATGGAAACCCGACGCGGTGCGTTCAGCTTCTTGATGATGGCCAGTACCGCAATCGGATCGGTAGGGGAGATCAGGGCGCCGAACAGCAGGCAGTAGATCAGCGCCATATCGATGCCAATTAAGTGGGTCACCCCGTAGGTAGCAAAACCAATTAAGAAGGTGGAGAACAAGGTGGAAAATAGCGACAGTACCGTGATTTCCCACTTTTGATCTTTGAGTACTGGCAATTTAATCCCCAGTGCGCCGGCGAACAACAGAAAGCCCAGAATGCCTTTGAGCAGGAAATTCTGGAAATTAATCTGCTGCACCACGCCTTGGGCGATACTTTCCAGCCGGAACCAACCGAATTGACCGGCCAGAATGATCCCCAGAGAGCAGATCAGGGCGCCGGCAGTGATCGCTATCGTGGTTTGTACCTTATTAATGTACTGATTCAAATAAGCGATCATGATGGCGATCGCCGCTAAGAAACAGAGTATGTAATAAACATCCATAACAACCTCAGGCTGAGCGTATAACAAAGATTTTGCTTTTCATATGTGCCCACACGGTAGAGGATTATCCGCCGTTATTAAATAGCCGTAAGCGATTATTTTAGAGGTGGTTAACGCTTATCGGATATGGACGTCTAGATTTCCATATGACATAGTGAGTGCTCATGGATAGATAAGTTGTAGTCGCAGGGAGTGCAAAGGGAATCATGGTTGAGCATCCGGTAACAGAGGCATTACGCCGTCAGCTGGCAGAGCGCATTTTAATCATCGACGGCGGTATGGGGACGATGATCCAGCAGTACCGGCTGCAGGAGCAAGATTACCGCGGTGAACGCTTTGCCGATTGGCCAAGCGATTTGAAGGGCAATAATGATTTATTGGTACTGACTCAGCCTGAGGTGATCAGCGCCATTCACCACGCCTATCTGGAGGCGGGGGCCGATATTCTGGAAACCAACACCTTCAACGCGACCTCGATTGCGATGGCGGATTACCAGATGCAGACGCTGGCGGCAGAAATTAACCGTGAAGGGGCGCGACTGGCACGGCGCTGTGCCGATGAGTGGAGTGCTAAAACACCGGATCAGCCGCGTTATGTGGCCGGGGTGTTGGGGCCGACCAACCGTACCGCTTCTATCTCACCGGATGTGAATGATCCGGCGTTTCGCAATATCACGTTTGATCTACTGGTTGCGGCCTATCAAGAGGCAACATTGGCATTGATTGAAGGCGGGGTCGATCTGCTGTTGGTTGAAACGGTATTCGATACGCTCAATGCCAAAGCGGCCCTGTTTGCGGTGGACTCGGTCTTTGAGTCGTGCGGTGTCCGCTTGCCGGTGATGATCTCCGGTACGATCACGGATGCCTCGGGTCGCACTTTAACAGGACAAACCACCGAGGCTTTTTATAACTCCTTGCGCCATGTCCGTCCGCTCTCGTTTGGTCTTAACTGTGCGCTGGGGCCGGATGAGTTGCGCCCGTATGTGGCTGAGTTGGCGCGGATCGCTGAATGTGCGGTATCGGCGCATCCGAATGCCGGTTTACCCAATGCCTTCGGCGAGTATGATCTGGGGCCACAAGCCATGGCGGGGCAGATCCGAGAGTGGGCGCAGCAGGGCTTTCTGAATTTGGTTGGTGGCTGCTGTGGCACCACGCCAGCACATATCGCGGCCATTGCTGCTGCGGTGCAGGATCTGACGCCGCGCGCCATTAGTCCGCGCCCGGTGGCATGCCGACTGTCCGGCCTTGAGCCTTTCAGCATTGATGCGCAAACGCTGTTCGTGAACGTTGGTGAACGAACCAACGTTACCGGCTCGGCCCGTTTTAAGAAGCTGATTAAAGAAGATAAATATGCCGAAGCGCTGGAAGTGGCTCGGCAGCAGGTAGAGAGTGGCGCCCAGATCATCGATATCAATATGGATGAGGGGATGCTGGATGCTGAGCAGGCTATGGTGCGCTTTTTAAACCTGATTGCGGCGGAGCCAGATATTGCTCGGGTGCCGGTGATGATTGATTCTTCCAAGTGGGAGGTGATCGAAGCAGGCCTGAAATGCATTCAGGGTAAGGGGATAGTCAACTCCATCTCGATGAAAGAGGGCGAGGAGCGCTTTTTAGCGCAGGCGCGTTTGGTGCGGCGCTATGGTGCGGCGGTGGTGGTGATGGCCTTTGATGAAGTCGGGCAGGCCGATACCCGCGAGCGCAAGTTTGCCATCTGTCAGCGCGCGTACCGTTTGCTGACTGAGCAAGCGGATTTCCCGCCAGAAGATATCATTTTTGACCCCAATATTTTTGCTATCGCGACCGGTATCGAAGAGCACAATAACTACGCACTCGACTTTATCGGTGCTTGCGCCGATATCAAACAACACCTGCCACATGCCTTGATCTCCGGTGGCGTCTCCAACGTCTCTTTCTCATTTCGTGGTAATGATCCGGTGCGAGAGGCCATCCATGCGGTGTTTTTGTATTACGCCATTAAAAACGGCATGGATATGGGGATCGTTAACGCCGGTCAGTTGGCGATTTATGACGATCTGCCCACCGAGCTGCGCAATGCGGTAGAAGACGTGGTGCTGAATCGCCATCCGCAGGCTACTGATAATTTGCTGGCACTGGCCGAGCGTTATCGCGGCAGTAAAGAGGGGGCAACGGAAGATAAGCAAGCTGCCGAGTGGCGCAGTTGGCCGGTGAGCAAGCGGCTGGAATATGCATTGGTCAAAGGCATTACCGAATTCATTGAACCGGACACCGAAGCCGCACGTCTGGAGGCGGACAAGCCATTGCAGGTGATCGAAGGCCCATTAATGGCTGGGATGAACGTGGTCGGCGATCTGTTTGGTGAGGGCAAGATGTTCTTGCCCCAAGTGGTGAAATCGGCGCGGGTAATGAAACAGGCGGTAGCCTATTTGGAGCCGTTTATTCAAGCGGCGAAACAGCAAGGCTCATCGGCCGGTAAAATTTTGCTGGCGACAGTAAAAGGTGATGTGCATGACATCGGCAAGAACATTGTCGGGGTGGTGTTGCAGTGTAATAACTACGAGATCATCGATCTTGGCGTTATGGTGCCGTGCGAGAAAATCCTGAAAACTGCCCGTGAGTTACAAGTCGATATTGTTGGTTTGTCGGGGCTTATCACGCCATCACTGGATGAAATGGTGCATGTCGCCAAAGAGATGGAGCGCCAAGGCTTTACCCTGCCTCTGCTGATTGGTGGCGCGACCACCTCCAAGGCGCACACCGCGGTGAAAATTGAGCAGAATTACAGCGGGCCGACGCTGTATGTGCAAAATGCCTCGCGCACCGTCGGCGTCTGCTCCAACTTGCTGTCGGCGGAGCAGCGTGAACCTCTGATTGCGCGTACCCGTCGCGAGTATGAACAGTTGCGGGTGCAGTTTGCCCGTAAAAAGCCGCGCACGCCGCCGGTAACCTTGGCGCAGGCGCGTGCCAATCGGGTCGCGATTGACTGGACACAGTACCAGCCGCCGCAACCGAACTGGCTCGGGGTGCAGACGGTGGAGGCCGGTATCGATGTGCTGCGCCATTATATTGATTGGACCCCATTTTTCATGACGTGGTCGTTGGCCGGTAAGTATCCGACCATTTTGCACGATGAGGTGGTGGGCGAAGAGGCGCAGCGGGTATTTGCTGATGCTAACGCGCTGCTGGATACCTTGCATGCCGAGCAGTTATTACAACCTCGCGGGGTAGTCGGTCTGTTTGCCGCCAACAGTGTCGGGGACGATATTGAAATTTACGCCGATGAGACTCGTCAGCAGTGTGTGGCTGTCAGCCATCATCTGCGTCAGCAAACTGAGAAAACTGAGTTTGCTAACTACTGTTTGAGTGATTTTGTGGCTCCGAAAGAGAGCGGGCAGCCCGATTACCTCGGTGCCTTTGCGGTCACCGGAGGGCTGGAGGAGCATACACTGGCCGATGCTTTTGATGCGCAGCACGATGATTACAACAAAATCATGGTTAAAGCGGTGGCAGACCGGCTAGCCGAAGCCTTTGCCGAATATCTGCACCAGCTGGTACGTACTCGGTTGTGGGGTTATGCGCCGGATGAAGCGCTGAGCAATGACGAGTTGATCCGGGAAAATTATCAGGGTATTCGGCCGGCGCCGGGTTATGCGGCCTGTCCTGAGCACAGCGAAAAAGCCGTGATCTGGCAATTACTGCAAGCAGAAGCCCATACCGGTATGCGTCTGACCGAGTCGTATGCCATGTGGCCGGGGGCTTCGGTGTCGGGGTGGTATTTCAGCCATCCACAGAGCAAGTATTTTGCCGTGGCACAAATTCAGCGCGATCAGGTGCAAGATTATGCTGACCGTAAAGGGATCACGCTATCGGAAGCCGAGCGTTGGTTAACCCCGAATTTAGGCTATGACCAGGATGCTTGAGGTGACATATTCCGCGCGTCAATCAGTCAAGTCGCTACGAGAAGGCCACCCATAGGGGTGGCCTTTTTTTGTTCCGGCCTTGCTGTTCGCCATTACTCGAGCAGATGACGATGCAGGGTTTGCACCACCTTGTCCGCATCATCGCCTCGGGTCAGCAGGCACAGATTGTGGGCGCTGGCACCGTAGCTGATCATGCGGATATTAAAGGCACTTAAAGTATCGAAGATTTGCTTGCCGGCCCCGGCGGTATGGCTCATCTGATTCCCAATCAAGGCGACCAGTGCCAGCTCACTTTCCACTTCCACCCGACACAGTTGGCTAAGCTCTTCCAACAGGCCATCGGTCAGCAAACTGGCGCCAGACGAGGCGGAGCCGGTTTTATCCAGCGTCAGAGCAATGCTCACTTCCGAGGTGGTGATCAAATCCACCGAAATCTTATGGCGGGCCAGAATATTGAACACCTCGGCCAGAAAGCCTTGGGCATGCAGCATATTCAAGCTGTGCAGGGTGAGCAAAATTTGATCGCGGCGTACCGCCACGGCGCGAAACAGCGGTTTACGGCTGGCGTTACGGGTGACCCAAGTACCACCGGCCTTCGGCTCTTTGCTGGAGCCGACAAACACCGGGATATCACTGCGCACCGCCGGCAGCAGCGTGGCCGGATGCAGGATCTTGGCACCAAAGGTGGCCATCTCGGAGGCTTCCGAGAAGCTGATTTCATCGATACGCTTGGCAGCCGCGGTGATGCGTGGATCGGTGGTGTAAATACCGTCCACATCGGTCCAGATGATCAGGCTGTCGGCCTTAATGGCTTCGGCCAGCAGGGCCGCGCTGTAGTCGCT
>JBOFCH010000105.1:0-2592 GCA_051645985.1 Plesiomonas sp.
AGAGGCCGAATAAAAGCGCATGCGCACCAAACACCACCGCACGGCAGCACTGGCGCACATTTGCCCACCGGAACCGCTTTAGCCGTGCGCCGGTCAGGTTGTGTTACACGCCAGACGTTGTTACACGATAGATGCGAAAATACACGCAGTACGTTACCATCGGCGACAGGACTTAAAGTGGAGTTACCCCATGCCGCGTCGCATTCATAATGCCGAGCAACGCCGACTGATGCTGCAAGAACAGCTCAATAAGGATATCCCGTCCCGCGTGCGGGCCGCCTTGCAAGAAGATCTGGGCAGCGAGCCGGCCTGCGCCGATGCCGATCTGACCGCCGCCCTGCTCCCCGCCACCACCTCGGCCCGTGCCAGCCTGATCACCCGTGAGGCCGGCGTGTTTTGTGGCCAACGCTGGGCCGATGAAGTGTGCCGCCAGCTCAGTGCCGGGCACCCCGATCCCATCCACCTACATTGGAAGGTACAAGATGGCGATCGCCTGCAACCCAATCAGCTGTTGCTGGAGCTAACCGGCAATGCGCGCTTGATCCTGACCGCCGAGCGCACCATGCTCAACTTTATCCAAACCCTGTCTGGCACCGCCAGCCTAACCCGCCGCTATGTCGAGCAGCTCGCAGGCACCCGCACCCGCTTGCTCGATACCCGCAAAACCTTGCCGGGGCTGCGCACGGCGCAAAAATATGCCGTACAGTGCGCTGGCGGAGTGAATCACCGCATCGGCCTGTATGATGCCTTCTTGATTAAAGAAAACCATATTATTGCCGCCGGCGGCATTGTACAGGCTGTGGAGCAAGCCCATGCGCTGGCACTGCGTACCCTCAAACATGATGTGCCGGTGGAAGTGGAGGTCGAGAGCCTGCAAGAGCTGGATGAAGCGATCCGCGCCGGTGCCGATATCATCATGTTGGATAACTTTACCCTGCCACTGATGCGCGATGCCGTCGCCCTCACCGCCGGTCGGGTGCAGTTGGAAGTCTCAGGGAATGTGACGCTGGAATCGTTGCCGGATATTGCCGCCACCGGGGTCGATTTTATTTCCGTCGGGGCGCTGACCAAACATGTGCGCGCCTTGGATTTGTCACTGCGATTTTGTGAATAAAATCCGTTTTTATAAATTTTGCCCGTCAGTTCTGGCGCTAATATAGCGCGGCGGTTTAATACCCATTATTACCGCAGGGGATTTTTCCCCTGCCGGTTAGCCCCCGAAACTGCCGCCCGCTGCGGCCTTCATCTTCAATAATGAATTCATGTACATAAATGTTTGTGATTTCGTTTCCAACTACCAGCGCCCGCTTTGCAAATAACCTAACGCCATCCGCACAATAGCGTTGAGGAGTTGTCAGTATCTGCATGTCAGCTGCCACCTCCTGCTGCTTCTGGCCAGCCGATGCTAGCAACAGGGCCGGAAAAATGATCACCGGATGTCCTAACGGACGCACGGTTTTATGAATTACCGCAAACCCGGATTGCGGATTGTGAGGTTAGGAGAGAAATAACATGAAAGCAGTGAATAAGGGTTTTACCCTGATTGAATTGATGATAGTGGTGGCCGTTATCGGTGTACTGGCGGCAATTGCGATCCCGCAATACCAAAACTATGTGGCTAAGGCTGAATTAGGAAGTGCCTTATCTACAGTGAGTTCCATGAAAACGAACGTAGAAGACTATATTGCAACTAAAGGTGCATTTCCAGATGGTTCAACTGCGGGACAAACCATTACTGATTTAGGCGGCCCAACACCAAATAATGGGACTTTATCGTTTACCGGCACAAAAATAAATTTTGCATTTGATAAAGCAGGTACTGCGAGTGAAAAAGTGTCTGGTGCTACACTTGCATTAGTTAGAGATGCTACCAAACAAGCATGGGAGTGCCAAGTAACTAGTGGTTCGGGTGCAGCATCTAAACTGACTGATTCTGTATTACCAAAAGGATGTACTTTTACTAAATCAGGAACATAAAACAAGGCTATCAAATCACATTCTATGGAAATGGCTCTATAGTAATTAGAGCCATTTAACTTATAATATGAATTCATACAAAAATCATAATCTATTTTCTTTATTCCCTCTAATTGTAGAGTACAAATCCATTCCCGAAAGAGAGCAAAATGATACAATATATTTGCTCACTACAAATATAAACAACTACAAAGCCGCCGATGCCTTTCGGTTTGCCACCGGAAAAAATATTGAACTGGTCGCCGCCGATAAAAAAGAACTCTACGCCCGTATCGAAGAATTAACCGGCCAGAAGGTCGATGACATCGTCACTGCCGCCGATAACGAAACCCTAGAAGAGCTGGATGAACTCGACGGTGACAGCCGCACCACCGACATCGCCGAAATTGCCGATGAGCAAGACGAAGCGCCGATCGTGCGTTTTATCAACCAGATGCTCAGCCGCGCAGTTCGAGTGAAAGCCTCCGATATCCACTTTGAGCCGTATGAGAAAACCTATCGAGTACGTTTTCGAATTGATGGCGTGTTGCAGGAAATCACCTCGCCGCCGCAAAAACTGGCCCAACGTCTGGCGGCACGCCTCAAGATCATGAGCCGACTGGATATCGCCGAACG
>JBOFCH010000106.1:0-2790 GCA_051645985.1 Plesiomonas sp.
CAGCATTGACATAACAGACTCCTGATAATCTCTATGTGTACTATTAAGCTGATACATGTCGGTGTTGTCAATCCCTGAATAAGGTTTTTATTATAAAAAGGCTGCATCACTGTTGGTGACAGGTTGTTTTTCTGTTTCACTGCGAGGCGCATCATGCTATGGGCTGCAACGGACATTCCTTTACATCGCTCTGTTTAACGTTATTTTGTGTAGAGGTGGTGTGGCGGATTTGTGTTATAAGGCTGCTGTTATTTTCGGAAAGACGGAATGGGTCATGACAGACACCGTAGAACAGCGCCACGTGCCTTTGTTTGATTTACACAGCCATAGTCAGGCGTCTGACGGCAGTTTATCGCCGGAAGAATTGGTCTTACGGGCATCCGAGCAGGGCGTCACGGTGTTGGCGCTGACGGATCATGATACGGTGGGAGGATTGGCAGCGGCCCATCAGGCTATCGCCTTGCATGGTCTTGCACTGCACCTGGTTAACGGCATTGAAATTTCTACGTGCTGGGAAAACATTGAAATTCACATTGTTGGCTTGGGGGTCGATCCCGAGCACCCAGCGCTACGGCAATTGATTACCGAGCAACAGCAAAAGCGTACCGAACGCTCGGAAGAGATGGCGCGTCGGCTGGAGAAACATCGTATTCCCGATGCGTTGGCAGGCGCGCGTAAATATGTGCAAAGTGGCAGTGCGATCACCCGGGCGCATTTTGCGCGTTACCTGATGGAATTGGGGCTAGCATCGACCATGCAGGGGGTATTTAAGAAATATCTGGCAAAAGGGAAAATCGGATATGTGCCCCCACAATGGTGTACAATAAATCAAGCAATTAGCGTTATTCATGCCGCTGGTGGACAAGCCGTTCTGGCCCATCCTGGACGCTATGGTTTATCAGCCAAATGGCTGAAAAAATTGCTGGAAATATTTTCTGAGGCCGACGGTGATGCAATGGAAGTTGCACAGTGTCAGCAGGCTCCGCAAGAGCGTGCTCAACTGGCGGCCTATGCAAGAGAATTTAATCTGCTGGTTTCACAGGGATCTGATTTCCATCAACCTTGCTCGTGGATAGAGCTGGGGCGGAAATTGTGGCTACCAGCAGACTGTACGCCGGTGTGGCATCAGTGGCAGTTCGCTGACACACGGCAGGAGGAATAAGATGAGCCAGTTTTTTTATATTCACCCAGATAATCCGCAGACGCGCCTGATTAGTCAGGCGGTGGCGATGCTGCGTGATGGGGCGGTGGTGGTTTATCCTACCGATTCCGGTTATGCCATGGGCTGCATGGTGGGTGACAAACATGCGATGGATCGGATTGTCCGAATTCGTCAGCTAGATCCTGAGCACAACTTCACGTTGGTGTGTCGCGATTTGTCCGAAATTTCTTTGTATGCTCAGGTGAGCAATACGGCATTTCGGCTGATTAAGAACAATACGCCAGGCGCTTATACGTTTATTCTCAAGGCGACGAAAGAAGTCCCACGCCGACTGATGACACCAAAGCGTAAGACCATTGGTTTACGGGTGCCGGATAACAATATCGCGCAAGCGTTGCTCGAGGCGTTGGGGGAGCCGTTGATGTCGACCTCCTTGATTCTGCCGGGCAATGACGTGACTGAATCTGATCCAGAAGAGATCCGGGATCATCTGGAGCATCAAGTTGATTTGATAATCAACGGTGGATACCTTGGCCAGCAGCCAACCACGGTGATTGATTTGACCGAAGATGCGCCGATCGTGGTACGTGAAGGCGTGGCCGATAGCGCGCCATTTCAGTGATGCGCGGCGGTGCATCAGGTATGATGCTGCCCCCTTTGGGTAAACCCGCTAAAGGGGTCATTACCGAAACGAAACCCGAAACAAAACACACTAGCGACGCCTGTGAAGGCGACAATGAGAGGTTGGCTCAATGAGCGAAAAACTGCAAAAAGTATTGGCCGGTGCCGGTCACGGTTCCCGACGTGAAATTGAAGCAATGATCGGACAGGGACGTGTCAGTGTCGATGGCAAAGTAGCGACACTCGGTGATCGTGTTGATACTCGCCAACCGCTGAAAGTGCGTATTGACGGTCATATTGTTTCCATCAAAGAAAAAGATGAAGTCATTTGTCGCGTTCTGGCCTATTACAAGCCAGAAGGTGAGCTTTGCACCCGTAAAGATCCGGATGGTCGTCCGACCGTGTTTGATCGTCTGCCGCGCATGAAAGGGGCACGTTGGATTGCCGTCGGTCGTCTGGATGTGAACACCTCCGGTCTGCTGTTGTTTACCACCGATGGTGAACTGGCCAACCGTTTGATGCACCCAAGCCAAGAAGTTGAGCGTGAGTATTCAGTGCGCGTTTTTGGCGCGGTGGATGATGCGATGCTGCAACGTCTGCGTCTGGGTGTGCAGCTGGAAGATGGCCCGGCGTCCTTTAAGTCCATCAAGTTCCAAGGTGGCGAGGGGATCAACCAGTGGTTCAATGTGACCCTGACCGAAGGCCGTAACCGTGAAGTGCGTCGTCTGTGGGAATCTCAGGGCGTGCAGGTGAGCCGTTTGATCCGTGTGCGCTACGGTGACATCAAGCTGCCGAAGCTGGTTCCTCGCGGTGGTTGGGCTGAGCTGGAATTGAAAGATGTGAACTACTTGCGTGAGCTGGTGGGTTTGCAGGAAGAAACGCAATCTAAGGTTGCGGTTGAGCACCAGCGCCGGACTAAGAATCCGAACCAGATCCGTCGTGCGGTACGCCGTCATACTCAGCAGCAACAGCAGCGTCGTCCGCGTCGTCCTGCTTGAGTGGCCAAG
>JBOFCH010000107.1:0-3686 GCA_051645985.1 Plesiomonas sp.
GGACGTCCATCCAGCACCATTTGTTTACCACCCGGTGCCAGATAAGCCATTCCCGGCTGCAACACATCACCATCAGCCGCTTCCTTCACACTAATCTGACACAGGTTGTTCAGACGGCTGGCAAAAGCGGCGGTAAAAGTCGCCGGCATATGCTGGATCAGCAAAATCGGATGCGGGAAGTTACCCGGCAATTTGGTCAGAATGTTTTGCAGCGCAACTGGCCCCCCGGTAGAGGTGCCAATCGCCACCAGCTGATATACCTTGCCACTGCGACGGGTATTCAGCGCCGCCGGGCGTGCCGGCCGGTTTTCCAATGCCGATGGCGCGGTACGCAGTGGCGTAGCCCCACTGCCAGTGGCCGGAGTACGGTTTGCACTCAGGCTGCTGGTGGCTGGACGCTGGCTGAGCAGAGGACGCACCCGATGACGAGAAATCGAGATCACTCGCTGTTGCAGCAAGGTGATCGCCTCTTCCCTATCACGGGCAATATCTTCAAATTTCTTTGGCAGGAAATCGACGGCACCGGCATCCAACGCATCCAGCGTGGCTTTGGCACCCTCATGGGTCAAAGAAGAGAACATCAGGATCGGTGTTGGCCGAACCCGCATAATCTCCCGAGCGGCATCAATCCCGTTCATCATCGGCATTTCGATGTCCATGGTGACGACATCCGGCCGGAGTTGTTGCACTTTTTCGACGGCTTCTTTGCCGTTGTTGGCCGTATCAATCACTTCCAGCTGTGGGTGACTGTTCAGGATCTCACTGACACGCCGGCGGAAAAATACAGAGTCATCAACAACTAATACTTTGATTCCCATTATCCCTCTACTTTTTTATCTCTTTTTCGAGTCGTTATGACGGCAGGGATGTGGGCCAGCACACGCCGGCCCCGAGTCCTCAACGATGGGTGTAATGTTTGAGCAGACCCGGTACATCCAGAATCAATGCGATCCCGCCGTCACTGGTGATGGTTGCGCCAGCCATTCCTGGCGTTCCTTGCAGGAATTTATCCAACGCCTTAATCACCACCTCTTCTTGTCCGATCAGGGTATCTACCACAAAACCGATACGCTGATGGGCAATCTGTACAATCACCACATGGCCAAACTGCGGGCGCTCCTGCTGGCTTTCGCCGCGGGTTTTCGCCAGCCAATCCTGTAAGTAAAACAGCGGGATGGCTTTGTTACGCACAATCACGGTCAGCTGACCATCCACACAATTGGTTTTGCTCAGATCCAGATGGAAAATCTCATTCACGCTCGCCAGTGGTAGGGCGAACGTTTGGTTGGACACACCAACCATCAATGTTGGCAGGATCGCCAGCGTCAATGGCACCTTGATTTCCAAACGGGTTCCACGCCCTTTGCTCGAATCAATGTGAATGGCACCGTTTAGCTTGGTGATACTGGTTTTGACAACGTCCATCCCCACGCCGCGGCCGGAGATATCGGAGATCTCTTTCTTGGTGGAAAAACCCGGGGCAAAAATCAGCGCATAGGCTTCGCCATCACTCAAACGGGCCGCCGCATCGGCGTCCATCATGCCGCGACTTACGGCTATTCCACGCAGTTTTTCCGGATCCATTCCCGCGCCATCATCTTCGATGATCAGCAGGATATGATCGCCTTCTTGGGAAGCGGCCAAACGCACTTTACCCTGCGCCGGTTTACCCGCTTTAACCCGAACATCCGGCATCTCAATGCCGTGATCCACGGCGTTACGCACCAAGTGCACCAACGGATCGGCCAGTGCTTCGACCAGGTTTTTATCCAGATCGGTGTCTTCCCCGCTCAGCTCCAGCACCACCTCTTTTTTCAGGCTACGGGCCAGATCGCGTACCACGCGCGGGAAACGGCCAAATACCTTACGGATTGGCTGCATGCGGGTTTTCATTACCGCACCTTGAAGATCGGCCGTTACCACATCGAGGTTGGCACAGGCTTTAGACATCTCTTCGTCATCGCTGTTGATGCCAAGGCTGATCAGGCGGTTTCGCACCAATACTAGCTCGCCGACCATGTTCATGATGTCATCGAGGGTTTTGGTGTCTACGCGCAAGGTGGTTTCGGGTTGGATCGCATTCGATGCTGGGGCCTTGTTCGCGGTAGCCGCGACGGGGGCCGGTGCCGCTGGCTCTTCAGCGCGTACCGCGCTTGGCGCTGGCATTGCGACGCTGGCCGGAGCAGCCGCTAGCGCGGCCGGAGCCGATGCTACAGCTTGCGGCGGGGTAGGGCCTGGCGCAGCCGCTACGCGGCTTTGGCTGGCTGGCAAGCGGGTGACCGCCGGGCCTTTACCCGCACCGTGTAAATCATCCAACAGACGCTCAAATTCATCATCGGAAATGTCATTGCTGCTGGCCGCGGGTGCGGGCGCGCTGGCCGTCACAGACGCCGGGCCTTTGCCCACGCCGTGCAAGTCATCCAGCAAACGTTCAAATTCGTCATCAGAGATGGCGTCGCTGCTCGCTGCTGGCGCGCGCTCTGTTGTCACCGCGGCCGGTGCGGCGGCTGGCGCTAACGCGACTTCCGCTGACGCGCTCGGGCCGTTGCCTTCGCCATGCAAGGCATCCAGCAAGCGTTCAAACTCATCGTCGGAAATGTCGTCAATACCAAAGGTCTGCGAAGCTGCTGGTTCACTGTTGCTCATGGCGACCGGCTCAGGCGCGCGTGATTCGCGTGATTGAGGTTCGGTGCTCGCCTGCACTTGCGCCAGCGCGTTCATTTCGGCCATCAACAGCGCTTCGGCATCGGCGGCCACGGCAACAGGCTGTGGCGCAGGCGCTGGCTCTTCACACAGTTGGTGTAATGCGGCCAGCAACTCAGGTGCCGCCGGTGCAGGCTCTTCACCGTTTTGTACCTGCTGGAACTGTGCTACCACGGTATCCAATGCCTGTAAAATGACATCCATCAGGGCCGAATCAATCTGCCGCTTACCGTTACGCAGAACGTCGAACACATTTTCAGCGCCGTGACAGGTGTCGACCAGTGATGTCAGGGACAGGAAACCCGCGCCCCCCTTGACCGTATGAAAGCCGCGGAAGATGGCATTCAGCAGGTCTTTATCATTCGGCTGTTGTTCCAGCTCTACCAGCTGCTCTGACAGACGCTCGATGATTTCACCGGCCTCGATCAGAAAATCCTGCAGAATGTCTTCGTCTAGTTCAAAACTCATCACTTGCCCCTGAAAATGATTCTGAATATCTAATAAGCGACGGATTGACGCCGGGCTTAAAAGCCTAAGCTGGAGAGCAGATCGTCCACGTCATCCTGACTTTGAACCACATCCGCCCGCTTTTCGCGATCGTGGATCGGGCCTTCGGCACAAATGGCCTGAGCGCGCAGATCTTGCTCTTGCAACGGATCCTCGGCCTCGGTCATCCCGAACGACTTCATGATGTTGATCAGGTGCTCTTCCACTTCCCCCACCAGCCCGGTCACACGACGGATAATCTGGCCGGTCAGATCCTGAAAATCTTGCGACATCAAGATTTCAGTCAACTGACTGCGCAGCTGATCGCTTTGCTGTTCGGTCGACTTGAGGAATTCATCCAGCTCCAGACACAGAGACTTAAATTCCCCCAGCTCCATTTCGCGGTTAAACAGCTTCTGCCACACCGGTAAAATGGCACCGGTTCGCTCCGCCAAGCTGTCAGCAATTGGGAATGCCGCATCTACCGCATCCATGGT
>JBOFCH010000108.1:0-4586 GCA_051645985.1 Plesiomonas sp.
CCGCGCTTTCCAACTCTTCGATTCGGTTGTTGGAGAGAGTCGGGTCCAGTTTGGTTATCGGTTGCATACTGAGCTGTTTATCAGGATGCGCGATGATCTGGCCGTTACCACTCATCAGCATGACATAGCCGTTTTCACCGATTTCCAGCTCACCGATTTTTTCCAAGAGCTGGCCAAGGGTCATGTCGGCACCGAGTACCCCTTGCAGCACGCCATTTTGCATGACGGGAACTGATAGCGTGACCACTAACTCTTGTGTCACCGCATCAAGGTATGGCTCAGAAACTACCATTTTATTCTGTTTGACTGCTTCCAGATACCAATCACGGGTACGAGGATCATAGTCTGCCGAGGCCGCCCGCTCTGGGCGAGAAATGAACATCTCACGGTTGATTGTGCCGTAATACACATCATCAAAATTACCGCTCAGACGCGCTTGCACCAGATGTGGGACGAGGGTTGCGGTATCTTTGGTGAACGGGATCAACGCGTTGAGCAGCGCTATCTTGCCTTGCTGCCAACCGGAAATATCACTGGAAACGGCAATACTTAGGCTGTCGATACGGGTTTGGATGTCTTGTTGATTTTCATTATAGAGGTGGGTAGAGGACTGCCAAGTCAGCACACTGGCAACCAGCAGAATAGACAGGAGACTGATCCCTGTGATTTTTTGTTTAAGAGAGAGTCGCATAGTGCCGATAAGCTCCGTTTGGCAAGATGACTGTGAGCCTGTATCGGCTTAGCACATCGTTCTCTTGAGGAGCTTTAATCGTTTAATATGTAACCGGCAGTATCCACCGGCAACAAAGTGCAGCTTCCGCCAAGTAGTTGCACGGAAGCTGCGAGATGCATCGCATATAATACGATGCAGCCTCGTGTGGTGACGTATTAAGGTTAGAGGATAAAGCGGTTAACCTCTTGGCGCAAAGTCAGAGACAACTCGCTCAGTGAGGCGGCTTGTTGCGCAGCATCGTTGGCTTCTTGCGCCAGATCGCTGGAGGCTTCTTTGATTGACTCGGTATTACGGGTGATTTCCTGTGTCACCGAGTTTTGCTCTTCAGCCGCGGAGGCTATCTGGGAAGCCATATCACTGATGGTATTAATCGCTTCGGCAATCTGATTCAGGCTGACGGCCGCTGAATCGGCATCAGTGACACTGGTTTGCGCCAATGTTTGGCTCTGCGCCATGATATCGACGGCTTTGCGGGTTGCCAGTTGCAGATTCTGGATCATGGTGTCGATCTCTTCCGTCGAGACATGCGTGCGCTGTGACAGCATACGCACCTCATCCGCAACGACCGCAAAACCACGCCCTTGTTCACCGGCGCGGGCCGCTTCAATGGCTGCGTTCAGCGCCAGCAGGTTGGTCTGTTCAGCAATGGTGCGGATGGTCAGCATGATAGAGCTGATATTATCGGCGTGCTGATTCAGCTCCATGATCACATCGGTGGCCATGCCCACTTCTTGTGCCAGCTTGCGGATAGAATCCTGACTTTGGTCAACCTGTTGGCGGCCCATATCGCTCAGGTTGACGGCATTATGCGCTTCACGCGAGGTGGCATCTACGTTACCGGCAATCTCTTGTGTCGCGGCGGCCATTTCCGTGACGGCGGTAGCGACCATGGTGACTTCATCTTGTTGCAGATGAATGCGATGGGTACGCTCTTCGGCGCTGGCGGCGGCCAGATCGGCCTGACCAGTTAGGCTATCGGCGACATCGCGCAGATTCAGAATGATTTTGTGCAGGCGCTCGACAAACAAGTTGAAGTTAACGGCTAACAGGCCGACTTCATCGTTAGTGCGAGGTTGGATGCGGACAGTCAGATCGCCTTCACCCCGAGCAATTTCAGACAAGGCTGACGATACGCGGTTTAAATCGCGGAATAAGTAGGTCACGGCCCAACCAATCAGCAGCGCCGCCAGCAGAGTGAAGATCACTGACAGCACCAGCAGCTCAGTACGGGTTTGCAGATAACTGCTTTCGACAACGGATTGCTCAACTTGTAAACCGACTAACCAGTCCGTGCCGGGCACTTCTTTCAAGTACACCAGCGATGGCTTACCGTTAATATCAAACATACTGATTTGTTTGGTGCGGATTTGCAGATCAATCTCTTCTTGCGTAAAAGCCGGTGAGATTTGTGTGGTGGGCTGCATGATCAGCTGTGGATTACGGTTGGCAATGATTTTACCGTCGCGAGTGATCATCAAGGCTTCAGCGCCGTCACCGACTGGCATTTCGCTGATGGTTTTTGCTATTTGATCCAGCGTGAGATCGGCACCCAGCACACCAAACAGCTGCTGATTAACGTACAAGGGTTTTGACAGAGTAATGACCAAGCCACCGGAAATACTGTCTTTGTAAGGCTGTGATACACGCAACCCATTTTTTTGTAGCGTTTCCTGATACCAACTTTTTTGGGTTGGGTTATAACCGGTGAAGTTCCAGTCGGTATGTGAGGAGATCATTCGGCCATCAGCTGCGCCAATATACATATGATCAAACTGGCCACTTTGCTGGCCTTGTTTTAAATGAATTAATTGCGTGGCAGGATCATTCAAATAAGGAAGGGTGTAGTCCAATACTGCGAGTTTATTATTTTCCCACAGATTTACCGTGGAGCTGGCGGCATCGGCAAGGCTGTATAGGCGCTGTCGGATTTGAATTTTGGTTTCATCTTGCAGGTTGTCAGTAGCAACCCACGTTAGCGCGGCGGCAACCACAATGACTGAAAACAAACTAGTTCCCAGTAACTTCTGTTTTAAAGAAAGTTGCATTCCTCTATAGACCTTCATCGTTATAGTGATTTTTTGTGAACTATTTCACAATATTTCAGCGAAGCCGCAAATACTAATCGATGACAGACACAGATGCACATATCTCCAGAAATTTTGTCACATGAATGTATTTCAAAATGTGTCAAATGGCCATTTTGGCTATTTAGACGTCCAGATGTTTACAAATCTATGCGTCTCAACGTAAAATCATGGCATAGACTTAAATCACCCTTATGTTGTGGGTTCTTATGACCGATAATCAAAATAATATTCCGGCACGTTCTTTCGCTGCTTTGCTGCCCTTACTGGTATTTTTAACGGTGTATATCGGAACCGGTATTTACTACACCTTGCAGGGGGCAGACTTTGCGTTTTACCAGTTACCGGCTCCCGTGGCGGTATTACCGGCCATCGTGCTATCACTGTTACTGGCTAAAGAGCCATTAAATCAAGCTATCAACCGTTTCATCGGTGGTGTCGGTCATCCAGATATCATTGCGATGTGCATGATTTATCTGTTAGCGGGGGCTTTCTCTTCCGTGGCGAAGGCCACCGGCGGGGTTGATGCTGCTGTTGGGCTGGGGTTATCGGTGCTGCCGGGTTGGGCATTATTGCCGGGCCTGTTCTTGATTGCCGCGATCATTTCGACCGCCATGGGGACTTCGATGGGGACGATTGCGGCTCTTTCGCCGGTAGCGCTGGGGGTGGCTCAGGCGACTGGGATCTCATTGCCGCTGATGGCCGGGGTTATCCTCTCCGGTGCCATGTTTGGCGATAACATGTCAGTGATTTCTGATACCACGATTGCGGCCACCCGTTCGCAGGGCTGCCTGATGCGCGACAAGCTGAAAGAAAACTTCCGCATTGCGCTGCCAGCGGCAATTGCAACGCTGGTATTGTTCTTCTTCCTGACCCGTAGCAGTGAAGTCCCCGCGGCAGAGCCATTTTCGTGGATGTTGGCATTACCGTATCTGGTTATTTTAGTGCTTGCGCTGGCGGGGCTGAATGTCTTTTTAGTGCTGGGCGTGGGTATTTTGTCAGCGGGTCTGATTGGGTTTGGCTCGACTGACGCGTACACGCTGAGGGGTTTTGCTCGGGATATCTACAGCGGGTTTGGCAGCATGCAGGAAATTTTCTTGCTGTCGATGCTAATTGGTGGGTTGAGCGAGCTGATGAAACAGCAAGGTGGCTTGGCCTTTTTAGCACACCATATTCAGCGTTTGATTGAACGCTTGAACCGCTCGGGCAAAGCGCACAGCCGTGCTGGCGAAATGGGTATTGCTATGTTGGTGGCCTTGACCAATTGCTGTACCGCCAATAACACGGTTGCCATTATTGTCAGTGGTGGGGTCGCACGGACATTAGCAAAAGAGAATCAGATCACGCCTCGCCGGGCGGCCAGTGTGCTGGATATTTACTCTTGTGTCGTACAAGGGCTATTACCGTACGGCGCGCAGGCGTTGCTGCTGGCCTCCAGTTTTAAATTATCGCCGTTGGATGTGGTCACTCATGCTTGGTATTGCGTAGCGTTAGCCATCAGTGCGTTATTGTTTATCTGCTTGCGTCCATCCCGCTGATTTTGTCTTGCTGTGGTCGCCTTGTTACTGACGCTGTCCTGATGGGCAGCGTTTTTTTATGCAAAACGGCGGCAGATCCCGGTGATCTACCGCATAAAGTTTGATGTAAATAACAGTTCGTTGTCTTGGCAGAGGAGTTATGCGCCACAAAAATTTAGACTGGTCAGCGTGCTTTTAACAGTGGCAGCACCCGGCAGTTAAAACCAGCCGGCAATACGCTGATAGCGATTA
>JBOFCH010000109.1:0-4070 GCA_051645985.1 Plesiomonas sp.
ATACTATCTTGGTTCGCTCAGTAGTAACTTGTCACACCGACTTCGGTGTGTGTGCGAAGTGCTACGGCCGTGATCTGGCCCGTGGTCATCTGGTGAACAAAGGTGAAGCGGTTGGTGTTATCGCGGCACAGTCCATCGGTGAGCCGGGTACTCAGCTGACCATGCGTACGTTCCACATCGGTGGTGCGGCATCGCGTGCGGCAGCCGAGAACAGCATTCAGGTGAAGAACAAAGGTAGCTTGAAGCTGCATAACGCGAAGTTTGTTATCAATGCTGATAACAAACTGGTGATCACTTCTCGTAACACTGAAATGACAGTGATCGACGAGTTCGGTCGCACCAAAGAAAGCTATAAGGTACCGTACGGTGCCACGATGGCCAAAGGTGACGGCATGGAAGTGAACGCCGGTGAAACCGTGGCGAACTGGGATCCGCACACCATGCCGGTTATTACCGAAGTGGGCGGCTACATCAAGTTTGTCGACATGCTGGATGGCCTGACCATTACCCGTCAGACCGACGAACTGACCGGTTTGTCTTCTCTGGTGGTATTGGATGCGGCTGAGCGTACCAGTGGTGGTAAGGATCTGCGTCCTGCCCTGAAACTGGTTGATGCGAACGGTAACGACATTCTGGTTCCAGGTACCGATATGCCAGCGCAGTACTTCCTGCCGGGCAAAGCGATCGTTCAGTTGGACGATGGTACGCTGGTCGGCACTGGTGATGCTTTGGCGCGTATTCCACAAGAATCCGGCGGTACCAAAGATATTACCGGTGGTCTGCCACGCGTTGCTGACCTGTTCGAAGCCCGTAAGCCGAAAGAGCCTGCGATCCTGGCGGAAATCACCGGTATCGTTTCCTTCGGTAAAGAAACCAAAGGCAAGCGTCGTCTGGTTATTACACCAACCGACGGTGGCGATGCTTACGAAGAGATGATTCCGAAGTGGCGTCAGCTGAACGTGTTCGAAGGCGAACTGGTACAGCGTGGCGATGTGATCTCCGATGGTCCAGAGACTCCACATGACATCCTGCGTCTGCGCGGTGTGCATGCGGTGACTAACTATATCGTTAACGAAGTGCAGGACGTTTACCGTCTGCAAGGCGTTAAGATTAACGATAAGCACATCGAAGTTATCATCCGTCAGATGCTGCGTAAGGGTACCATCACGGCCGCTTACGATTCTGAGTTCCTGGAAGGTGAGCAGGCCGAAGTGGCTCGCGTGAAGATCACCAACCGTGAGCGTGAAGCTCAAGGTAAAGAGCCAGTGACCTTCGAACGTGAACTGCTGGGGATCACCAAAGCGTCTCTGGCAACCGAGTCCTTCATCTCCGCGGCGTCCTTCCAGGAAACGACTCGCGTGCTGACAGAAGCGGCGGTTGCGGGTAAGCGTGATGAACTGCGCGGTCTGAAAGAGAACGTGATCGTCGGCCGTCTGATCCCGGCGGGTACCGGTTATGCGTATCACCAAGATCGCAGCCGTCGCCGCCAGAAGGTTGAAGCGCCTGTTGCGCCACAAGTGAGCGCAGAAGAAGCGTCCGCTAACCTGGCCGGTCTGCTGAGCGGTCTGGGTGCACTGGGTGACGACGAGTAAGTCGTTACCGGTGTGACGACGACTGTCGTGACCTCGTAAAGTAAGCCTAAAAAGGGCGCCGGAGACGGTGCCCTTTTTTATTGCCGCGATTTAGCGGTCACGCCAGCGCAGCGTACGGTTACGCAGGTGAATGACGATAAAGTGCGGGTATCGCTATACCGGAATACAAAGGATACAGGGGGGCTTGGCGGCGGCGTACATATCGCTGAGGGAGGGCGGGAACATCCTGTTCCCCGAAAAGGCGTCGGCTTTTAGAAGCTTTGGCCGGTGCTGAGAACCACGGCTTTAATCAGCTGATCTTCCAGTGCAAAGCGTTGCTCCAGTAACTCGCCCAATGTCGACAGATTATGATCTAGCGCTAGCAGGGCTTCATCATCTTCACTGACGTCGGCATAGTGGTCATGAAATTGCAGCAGTTGCTGTGTATTGGCGGTCAGGCGTGGATACAACGAGGGATGCAGATTCAGCTTACCGGCGCTGTGCTGCTCGGCTTGGCTGATGATGCGATCATAGATTTCAAAGTGACCGGCGGAGAGGTAATCTACCAGTCGGGCGCTGAAGGCGGTGATCTGCTCCAGTGCCGGTAGCGCTTGTTTATCGCGGTGAAACGGAGGCAGTCCGGCAAGCTGACAGTAGTGGATCAGCAGCGCTTTTCGTGCGTGTAGCCAGAGATCGATGATCTTGGTCTGACCTTTTGGGGCCGGCCCCTGGGCGGGCGCCGACTCGCGTGCAAGTTTGGTTAGCATGGTCTGTCTCCGCAGATACATTCAAGGCCAGTTGCCAACGGATATTGAAATATATTGTGACAACCTTGTTATAAAAGATGCCAGTAAAATTGCATAGCTGCAAGGAGTGCTATGGAACTATTTCTTGATCCGCAGCAGCAGGGGATTTGGCTGCTACTGCAAGAGGGCCAATTGTGGCTGCCACAAGGACAATTACCTGCCGGTGATGCGGCGGCATGGGGGCTGGCTGGGCGGTCGGCACAGGCGGTGGGTGAGTGGCAAGGGCAGCGGTTATATCTGCTGTCGGCCACAGATAAACCGGCCTCTGAGCTGGGGTCGCTGCGCTCCTTGCTGGCGCAACCCGAAGGCCTGTTTCAGCTCGTCGGGCGAGCCGTCCAGTTGGCGCATTTTCAGCTCAGCCACCGTTTTTGCGGGTTCTGCGGTCAGCCCTTGCATAAGGTGTTGCAGCAGTGGGCGATGCAGTGTCACGCTTGTCAGCAGACCGTTTATCCCGTGATCGCGCCGTGTGTGATTGTTGCCGTGCGCCGCGGACACACGCTGTTGTTGGCCCGGCACGCGCGTCATCAAAGCAACATGCATACCGTGCTGGCCGGTTTTGTCGAGCCGGGAGAGACGTTGGAGCAAGCGGTAGCGCGGGAAGTACGAGAAGAGACCGGCATTGAGATTGCGGCGATCCGGTATATCAAATCACAACCTTGGCCGTTCCCCAACTCGCTGATGGCCGCCTTTGTGGCGGAGTATGCCGGTGGCGAGTTGCAGGTGGATCACCAGGAGTTGGTCAGTGCCGGTTGGTTTACCCCAGATCAGTTGCCGCCATTACCACCAGAAGGGACAGTCGCGCGTCATCTGATTAACCTGACGTTACCACTTTGCCAACAGGCTATCTTGGCCCAAGCGGGTGAGCCTGATCACAATCAGTGAGCTAACTGGCAAGGCGGCTGCGCTGCGCGTGTATCTGTGGCGGACAGTGTTACAATCGGGCGCAGTAGAATAAGAGGAAGTCTAAGATGACCACACTGCAAAACGATCGCTATTTACGTGCTTTGCTGCGCGAGCCGGTAGACCTGACCCCAGTCTGGATGATGCGTCAGGCCGGGCGTTATTTGCCTGAATACCGGGCGACTCGCGCCGAAGCGGGGGATTTTATGTCGCTGTGCAAAAATCCGCAGCTGGCCTGTGAGGTGACCTTGCAGCCGCTGCGCCGTTTTGCGCTGGATGCGGCCATTTTATTCTCCGATATTTTGACCATTCCTGATGCCATGGGTTTGGGACTGTATTTTGAAACCGGCGAAGGCCCGCGTTTTCAGCGTCCAGTGCGCTCGCTGGCCGATGTACAAAAGCTCGGCGTACCCGATCCCGAGCTAGAGCTGGGCTATGTGATGGATGCGGTACGCACCATTCGCCGTGAGCTGAAAGGGGCGGTGCCGCTGATCGGTTTTTCCGGTAGCCCGTGGACTCTGGCCACCTACATGGTGGAAGGGGGCAGCAGCAAGGCGTTTACCCGCATCAAGAAGATGATGTATGCCGAGCCACAAACGCTGCATCTGTTGCTGGATAAGCTGGCCGATAGCGTGATTGTGTATCTGAATGCGCAAATTCGTGCCGGTGCGCAGTCGGTGATGGTGTTTGATACTTGGGGGGGGGCCTTGACCGGCCGTGATTACCGCGAATTCTCGCTGCACTACATGCACAAGATTGTCGATGGCCTGCTGCGTGAGCATGATGGCCGTCG
>JBOFCH010000110.1:0-2217 GCA_051645985.1 Plesiomonas sp.
GGCTTGGGTAAGATAGCCTTGATCAAAGTCTTGGAGTATCTGTGGCAAGTCAATGGCTATCTTCGAGCTTATGCCGTGGTGGTGGATTGTTTAAATGAGTCGGCCGAGTCGTTCTATCGCCAGTATGGGTTTGAGTTTCTGTGTGAGCAGCATGGTCGAAAACGGCTGTTTTTGCCCATGAAAACACTGGAGCAGTTGTTCCATGCATAGAACCCAGGCATAGAACCCATGCACCTTTTACCGCGGTGCGTACGGTTTCCCCGGTACTCACCGATCGCGGTGTGTACCGATAAAAACCAGTGCTTCCGACGGTAACATGCCGGGAGCACTGGTAAGCGGGTAATACGTGCAGGTAATGGCCGGACACAGGGCCATCCATTAATGCGCAGCGTTACTGTTTTTTCGGTTCACTTTTACCGTCAAAGCGTTGGCTCCATTCGGTTAAGATCCCCGTACGGGCTTGAGATGCCCACTGGAAGTCATTTTTGATCATCTGAGCGGCGATGTCTTGTGGATAGCCGGGATGCGGTTTGGCTTGATCGGCGCGCGCGACCACCGCGAAGGATTTAGCATACAGAGCATTGGCTTCGGCAGACGCTGCAAAGTCCATCAAACGGCGGGCGGCGTCTTCACGCGGCGTACCGGCAACAATCGCGGCCGCCTCCATATCCCAACCCGAGCCTTCGCTAGGGAAGATCACTTGTAGTGGAGCACCTTTAGCTTTTAGGCTGGTGGCTGGGAAATCAAAAGAGATCCCGATGACGGTTTCGCCGCTGGCGGCCAGTTTACAAGGCGCAGAGCCGGAGTGGGTGTAACGAGCAATATTCTGATGCAGCTTTTGCATGTAGTCCCAAGCCTGATCTTGGGGCTGGGTTTGTAGCCAGCCAGCAACGCTCAGATAACCCGTGCCGGAAGATGCCGGATTTGGCATCACAATCTTACCTTTGTAGATGGGTTTGGTCAGGTCGGCCCAGCTGGTGGGCGCCGGGATCCCCTGCTTTTGTGCTTCTACCGTGTTAAAGCACAGGGCGCTGAAATAGGCATCCAGACCTACCCAGTGCGGCTGTTCACGCGGATCACGAAAACGCGTGTCGAGCTGGTCTAGCCCTTTTGGCGCGTAGGCGGCTAACATCCCGGCATCATCGAGCTGGATCACACTGGTCGCAGCCAGTCCCCAGACCACATCCGCGACCGGACGCGCTTTTTCAGCGAGCAGGCGCGCGGTGATCACATCGGTCGAGTCGCGCACCCATTTAATCTGAATATCCGGCTGTTGCGTTTCAAAACCGCGTTTTAACTCGGCCCGCTGCTCTGGCTCAAAGGCGGTATATACGGTCAGCTCCGTGGCCGCGAAGGCCGGTGCTGTTAACAACACCGCTAACGCAGCACTTAGGTATGAATGTCGGTATGAACGTGACAGTAAAGCCGGTAATGGATGTGACATCAGATCCTCTCCCTAGACAGACAAAGTGGTATAAACCAGATAACGGTAGGAGAGGGTAGGCCACGCATGTGACAGTCAGGTGATCGCCGAATGACAACTTGGCGATGTGAGTGGGAAGAGCGGCGGCAGGCCTCAGTCGGCGGTATCGATCTCAATTTCCAAACTGTCATGACGCCAGTATTCGATATCAAAATCCAGTACTCGGCCAAACTGATCGTAGTTTAGGCGTTCCAAATGCAGTGCGGGTAAGCCGGCGGTCGCGGCCAGTAAACCGGCGACATCATCCGGTAATGCGGTTGGGCGAAAGCGCACCTGCATTCTGGCATATTCCAGATTGTAGTGGCGGCGGTATAACTCGGTCAGACTACCGGCCAAGTCATGGCTGAGTAAATCCGGAACCTGATGGGGTAAACAGTAGTTCTCGCAGTAACACACTGCGCGCCCATTCAGGAAACGCAGGCGGCGGATCAGAAACAGGGTTTCCATCGGCTTCATTCCCAATCGTTCACGCAGCGCCGGCGGGACGGGCAGCCGTGCAGCGTCCAGCACTTCGGTTCGTGCCTCGCCACCTTGTTCAGCCACAATCTGATGAAAGTTCGATGTTACGCGCGGATTGAGCCGCAAGCGCGGTGGGCTGACAAACCAGCCGCGACGGTCTTCCCGGTAAATTAATCCAGACGCCTCCAGCTGTGCGAGCGCTTCACGAATGGTCACTCGGGTGGTGGAAAATAGCTCACACAATTGGCGCTCTGATGGCAGTTTGTGCATTCCAC
>JBOFCH010000111.1:0-4893 GCA_051645985.1 Plesiomonas sp.
AGGCTTATAACGATACCTATGGTCATTTAGCCGGCGATCAATGTCTGAAGGCGATTGCATCTTGTTTGCGACAAAGTGCCCGGCGTGCCGGAGATATGGTATGTCGTTATGGCGGAGAAGAGTTTGCAATTATTTTGCCGGATGTCTCGATGGAGAGTGTAGCCGATTATGGCAGTTGGCTGTGCACACAGGTAGCGGCTATGAAGTTACCACACCGCAGCTCCAAGACAGAGGCGCATGTCACCATCAGTGTTGGGTTGGTTGTGTTTTGCTATCCTCCAGCCGCTGATAGGGTGATTTCCTTGGCCGATCAGGCGCTTTATGAAGCGAAAACGCAAGGGCGTAACCAAGCCGTGGTGAGAGGATGTGCGGAGGAGAGTCTGTAACCAGCTCGCTTGGCTCGCTTACGGTATTTTGTAAAAACTGAAAAATACGTGATAAACAAGAAGCCGGCGCTGGCCGGTTTCTTGTTTATGCAAGTTTGCCGGTTGCTCACATTACTTCAGATACCGGGTTTCCAGATGATGACGGAAATAGGCCGGATTGAGCGGTTCACCGGTGGCCTGCGTGATCAGATCTTGCGTGCTTAACCGGCTACCCTGTTGCCAAATCGCGTTATTAAGCCAGTGGAATAGCGGTTGCAGATTTCCTTGGCTTATCTGCTCGTTGAGTGTTGGGTTATCCGCATGAGCGCGTTGGAACAGCTGAGCTGCATACATTGCTCCCAGACTGTAAGTCGGGAAATAGCCAAATGAACCATCGGTCCAGTGGATATCTTGCATGCAGCCATCGCGGTAGTTATCTTGGGTACTAATCCCCAGATAGGCCTGCATTTTCTCATCCCACAATGCCGGAATATCGGCGACTTCTATGTCCCCTTCAATCAGTGCTCGTTCGATTTCATAGCGCAACATGATATGGGCCGGATAGCTGACTTCGTCGGCATCAACCCGGATCAGCCCCGGTTTGACGCGAGTATTGAGAGCTAAGAAGTTGTCTTTCACAAAAGCAGCTTGGTCGCCAAACTCCTCACGGATCAGCGGCAGCAGCAAGTTTAAAAAGGCCGGAGAGCGTGCCAGTTGCATCTCGAACAACAGGCTTTGTGATTCATGAATCGCCGTGGAGCGCGCTTCACCAATGGGTTGTCCTAGCCAGTGACGTGGCAGATTTTGCTCGTAGCGGGCATGACCGGTTTCGTGAATGATCCCCATGAGCGCGGGCAGAAAATCACCTTCGGTATAACGGGTAGTAATGCGTACATCTTCTGCTACGCCACCACAAAACGGATGCACACTGATATCCAGACGCCCGGCATTAAAATCAAAGCCCAATAACTGCATGATTTTCAAACCGATATTTCGCTGAGATGCGGTGCTGAAGAGACCTTGCGGCTCAATGATCACAGACTGTGTCTGGCGATTGACCACACGCTTAAGCAGTTGGGGAAGCCACGTTTTTACGTCAGCAAAGATATTATCTAACTGCTGCGAAGTCATGTCGGGTTCGTACAGATCCAACAGTGCATCGTAGCGGGATTTGCCGCTGGCTTCTGCGCGGATTTGTGCTTCTTCACGTGATAGGGCAACGACTTGAGTCAGATTGGCCGCAAACCCTGTCCAGTCGTTATTTTTGCGTTGGGTACGCCAAGCGTGTTCACAGTGAGCACCGGCGAGGGATTTTGCTTCCACCAGTTTGGCGGGTAACACGCTAGCCGCCTGCCAGCGGCGGCGCATTTCATGCAAATTAGCCCGTTGTGTCGGATCCAAATCGTCTTGTTCGGCCGCATTGAGCCAGTTTTCCACCTCAGGTGCCGTGAGGATTTGGTGCATCAGAACATGCAGTTCTGCCAGAGCCTGTGAGCGGGCACGGTTGCCGCCCGTTGGCATCATGGTGTGCTGATCCCAGCCGCAGATAGCACCAAGATGGGCGAAGCGATACAGGCGGTTGAAGGTTGCTTCCAATTGAGAATAGGCGTGAGTCGTCATCAGTTCATCTCTTCGTGTAAAACAGTGAGCGCAGGGCAGTGTCACAGAGTCATTCGAAGGCCATAACACCGGCTAAATGCCACACAGGCTCAGAGAAAGGGCCGGGTAAAGATGGAGTTAGCAGGGTAACAGGGAACGGCGGGGCAGTACAGACAGTGGACTAATCAGTGGGGCTGTCATGTAGATTTCATCTTACCGATAAGACGCAATGACCTGCTGCATCACCGCGGCACTAATGTATTTTTTTGTTATATAAAATAATGGGTTAGTTATTAGGTGCTAAAATTGTGCTATTGTATGACGCATTAACGCCACCATCGAGGATTGCGCAGAATGGCACAAGTAAAAGGACGTGTAATAGGGCTTGGAATTGTAGCACTGGCGGTTGCCGCGGGCCTGCAATATTACACTGGCTATGTTTTTGACCAGCAACTACAGCAAGTTAAAGCTGATTTATCGCCAAAATCAGGCGTGACCATCACCGAAACTGGTCGATCATTTTTCAGCCGTCAGATTGACGTGAAGGTTGTTTCTGAAAGCACAGCTCCGGATGTTCAGTCGGCTGAGATTTTGGCTCAAAACGCAGTCAGCATCTGGCCTTTGCATATCAGCGCCAAGACAACATTGGCATCTCAAGGATTGGTTGCCGAGTTGGAAAAGCTCAGTGGCAAGCCGCTGCCTTTTGCGATGCATTCTAGTTATACCCTCGGCAGTGATGTCAACAGCACCTTTACGTTGGGGCAAGTGGATCTGACCGATGAAGGCAATCAGTTTCAGATTAAGCCAATTTCTGGTGATCTGACTTACAACGTTAATCAGCGAGAGTTGGATCTGAAAACCGAATGGCAAGGTGGTGAACTCAAAAGCAGTGAGAATACCTCATTGCAAGTGGGGGAAGTGACCATCTTGACCCAGCAGCAGCAAAAGCAGGGATTGTGGTTTGGCAGTAACAAGTTCGATATTGCCAGTTTTACCAGCGAAACGCCGGCCAGTCAGGTGACATTCAGCAAACTACAAATTGACACCGATCAGCAGGAAAAAGGCGAAAGCTTGGATTTTGTCAGCCAAATTACGCTGGGTGATTATCAGCAAACCAAACCTCTGCAACTGAATGTGAAAGATGCACTCTTGAAGTTTCAGGTGACCGGTCTGAATCGTGATGCGCTGCTGGTGATGAGCAAGCAGCAGAAAATGTCAGAAGAGCAGGCACAAAATGAACTGCTGCAATTGTTGGGTAAAGGCGTCAACGTCTCTATCGACCAGCTGAGCGCTAAAATTGGCGAAGGTATGTTGCAGGGGAAAGGGGTGATGCAGTTACCGGCCGATCGTGCAACGCCGACCAGCTGGGATGAACTGTTGTTACCGTTAACGGCAGATGCGCAATTGACGGTGGATGAGAAAGTTTTCCTGAAACAGCCTCAGATGTTGTTGATGCTGCTGCAACTGTCCAGCCAAGGTTGGATCAGCCAGAAAGATGGCCAGTTACATTCATCCGTGAGCATCCATGATGGCATGCTGTCTATCAATGGTAATGAGGTTAGCCAGCTGTTTTAATGGGTAACGATTTTACTGTTTTACCTTTGCTGGCATAATTTGTTGCCATTAAAGGTTGCCATTAGACCTGTGTAATAAAAAGGCTGCTTGCAGCCTTTTTATTCGCCATTTCCCAATCATTTGTACTACCACAGACTTCTGTTTGGCTCGATATTATCAGTACAACAATATTTAATGTATAATTATAATACTTATATTCTTGCGTAGAATGTGTTTAAATTAGTCAGCTTTGACAGGTGTTGACGTTGTAGTCTTGCCTAGCATTAAGAACTTTTTGCTAAGTGTCTCTACTGCGCTACGCAGTTTCTACTGCCAATACAGTCGGATCAAATGGCCGGCAAAAACTTATCAGTTTGGCTGATGGATGAATAAATGGAAGTAATCATCTGAATGAATACGAAGAATGAACTTAAACGAAATATGGTTAGAAAATCTAAATCTGCACACGACAGCTCCTAGAACTGCCCTGCACGACAAAAAAACAGGACTAAAATAGAGAATTAAAGGGCAGTAAGAAGAATGTGGAAAAGCAGAAATGAACAGGATGTTCGGTTCTGGTTTGCTGCAAGCTTCATAAACGCTAACGCATACAGCAGGCGCTGAAGATGAACAGAGATATCATAAAGCTTGTCAAAAATGGCTATGGGGTAGTTCCTTTTGTTTGTGATGTGGTTGTCACTAACTATTTATTGAATTTTCATGAGTTTGGGAAAAACATTGCCGATCGGGCCGATGTCAGTGTATTGATTACATTATGTTTTTTACTGGTAGCCGGTAATGTCGGCGTATACCGTGAAAATATCCGGCAGCATTTGACACATTGCTTATTAAAGGCGGTTTCTGCTTGGGGCATTACCGCATTTTTGCTGTTTCTGATGATTCACTATATTGACTCTCTCACTGTAGTATATGCCGGGCTTTCGGTTCGAGAGACATTACTGTGGTTGAGCTTGCCTATGATGGGGTCATTATTATCACGGATAGTGATTTACAGTATTAACCTCCTCATGGTGCAATACGGTATCAATGTGCGTAATGTAGCCATTCTGGGCGCGACGGGTATTGGTTTAGCGCTGGAAAAAGAGTTTGCTGAAAATGAAGTCTTGCGCCTACGTAATATCGGTTTTTTTGATGATCGTGATGCTAATCGTTTTGGTTATAAATCACGCAACCCGATATTGGGTAATTGTGACGAATTAGTCCGCCTAATTAATGAAGGTAAAGTGGATGAGGTTTACATCGCTTTACCACTGGAGGCCAGGGGCAGGATCAATCATTATTTAGATCAATTGTCTGACACCACCGTTGAAACTTATATCGTACCGGATTTGTATGCATACAGCTTGCACCATAC
>JBOFCH010000112.1:0-2908 GCA_051645985.1 Plesiomonas sp.
TGCTGAGCATTAATCAGGAAAAAGAGTTGGGGGATTTCTATCTGCGCCAGATGCGCGGTAAAGCCCCGCTGATCTCCGATCCGTTGCTAGATACCTATATCTCCGGTATCGGGCAACGTCTGGTGCGCCATGCCGACTCGGTACGCACGCCGTTTAATTTCCTGCTGATCCGCAACAATAACCTGAACGCCTTTGCCTTTTTCGGTGGCAACGTCGTGCTGCATTCCGGTTTGATCCTAACGGCAGATAATGAAAGTGAACTGGCCTCGGTGATTGCCCACGAAATTTCGCACGTCACCCAACGCCATCTGGCGCGCGCAATGGAAGAGCAGCAACGCTCGGCACCGCTCACCTGGGCCGCCGCCATTGGCTCCGTGCTACTGACCATGGCCAACCCGCAAATGGGCATGGCCGCGCTCAGCAGCACCTTAGCGGGCACCCAGCAGAATATGATCTCGTTTACTCAAGGCAATGAGCAAGAAGCCGACCGCATCGGGATCAGCCTACTTTCACGCGCCGGATTCGATCCGCAAGGTTCACCATCATTTTTAGAAAAACTGGCCGCTCAGTACCGTTACACCTCCAAACCACCAGAAATTTTGCTGACCCACCCCTTACCGGAAAGTCGGTTAGCCGAGGCCCAGACGCGGGCGAATCGCCTACCACAGCGTCATCCATCGGCATCGTTGGAGTTTCAACTGGCCAAAATCCGCTTGCTGGGCATGTACGGCAGCGGTGAAAACGTGCTCTCCAGTGCCATGCTGAATCAGATGAGCACACAAGGCTCGACACAGGAAAAACAAGCCGCCCAGTACGGTAAGGCGCTGTTACATTATCAAAATCGTCAGTACGCTCAAGCGCGCACCGAACTGCAACCCCTGCTCACGCAAAGCCCGAAAAGTCTGTGGTATCTGGATCTGATGACTGATATCGATATCGGCCAGAATCGAGCGGCAGATGCCGTGCGTCGCTTGCAACAAGCCTTGCAAAGTCAGCCAAATAGCCGGGTATTGCAGCTCAATCTGGCCAATGCCTACTACAAAGCCGGACAAGGGCAAGAGGCCATCAAACGCTTGGAGCGTTACACCTTCGCAAACCCAGAAGACATGAATGGCTGGGGGCTGTCGGCTGAAGTGTATGCCTCACTCGGTCAGCGTGATGCCGAGCTGGCCGCCCGCGCAGAAAACAGTGCGTTGCAGGGCAATTTTGAGGAAGCCATTACCTTGCTGACCAACGCCAGTCAGCTGGTAAAAATCAACAGCCTGAAACAAGCCCGCTATGATGCGCGCATTGATCAGCTACGCCAGTTGCAAAATCGCTACAGTAAATTTAAAGCCTGATATCTTGAGATGACAACAAAAAAACTGAGATCCCAATAACGAAAAAAGGAAACATCGCTAACTATGCTCACTATCTATCACAATCCACGCTGCTCCAAAAGCCGTGAAACCTTAAGTCTGTTGGAAGAGCGTGGCTTGCAACCACAAGTCGTACTGTATCTGCAAACGCCGCCAGATAAAGCCACCTTGAAAACACTACTCCAGCAACTGGGCCTGTCATCGGCGCGGGAACTAATGCGCCACAAAGAGAGCGAATATCAGGAGTTAGGGCTGGATAATCCAGCGCTGAGCGAAGATCAACTGCTGGACGCGATGCTGGCCCATCCGCGTTTGATTGAACGTCCGATTGTCGTCAATAACGGTCAAGCGCGTATTGGTCGTCCACCGCAACAGGTTCTGGATATCCTCTGATGTCTGCGGTCTTGGTGCTGTACTACTCCCGCCACGGCGCAACCCGCCGCCTAGCCCAGCAGATAGCTCGCGGTATTCAAGCCGAAGGGCTGGACGTTTGGCTGCGGACGGTGCCGGAATGGGGAGAGGTGCCTACGGCTGCCGAGACCCATCGCCCCGACGCAGATCCGCGCGTCACCGCCGACGAACTGGAGCACTGTCTGGGGCTGGCCTTGGGTAGCCCCAGCTATTTTGGCCAGATGGCCGCGCCAATGAAACAGCTCTGGGACAGTACCACCGCCGGTTGGCTCAAAGGTAGCCTGATCGACAAACCGGCCTGTGTGTTTACCTCCTCCTCCAGCCTGCACGGTGGGCAAGAAGCCACACTGCTCGGCCTGATGTTGCCACTGCTGCATCATGGCATGCTGGTTCTCGGCCTCCCCTACAGTGAGCCAGCGCTGCACCAAACCCAGCAAGGTGGCGCGCCCTATGGCGCGGGCCATACCGGACATCAACCGGGGCTTAGCCCCCATGAGCAGCAGCTGGCTCGCTACCAAGGGCAACGTCTGGCACGAGTGTGCAAAAAACTGCGTGACAATCCGCCGCCGCCACGCTAATACTGCCGCAAACCGTGTTTTTCCACATGGACACACAATTAACAGGATGTTGATGATGGCCCAGACCCCGATAACACTGCCCGCAAACTATCCGCCGTCCGGCACCTTTACCCATACCTTGTGGCAAGGAACGCGCCTGTTTTGGCTCGGACTGCTGTTATGGCAGGTGGTTTGGCATTTAGGGCTATCACCGCATCCGCATCTACCGGTATGGGCCGTCACGCTGGGCTGGTGCGCGCCATTACTGTTCCCTTTGCGCGGACTGTTTCAGGGTCGCCCTTACACCCATGCTTGGGCCAATTTCATCCTGATGCTCTATTTTCTGCATGCGCTAACCATCATCACCATTGATGAGGGTGAACGCTGGCTAGGGATCGTGGAGCTGATCTTGACCATCGGCAGTTTTGCCTTAAATCTGCTGTATGCCCGCAAGCGTGGCCAGGAGTTGGGATTACAACGACAAAAAGTGAAAGCCGACGTGAAAACTGAATAATCACGGCATGTGGCATAAAAAACGCTCAGCGCGCCAGCAAAAACCCAAGATAGGACAAGATCCCAAAG
>JBOFCH010000113.1:0-1608 GCA_051645985.1 Plesiomonas sp.
TACCCTATCACGATTCAAGCCGGGCTGCTTTCGCACCCGGCTTCTTTTCATCCGCTGCGGGCGGCTGAAAAGGTGATGGTGGTGACCAATACCACGTTGGCGCCTTTGTATCTGGAGACCGTGTGCCGCACTCTGCGCACACTGGGCTGTCAGGTGGAGACGCTGGTATTACCTGACGGCGAACAATACAAGACCTTATCCGTACTGGATCAGGTCTTTTCTGCCTTGCTGGCCGGGAATCATGGTCGAGATACCACCTTGTTGGCGCTCGGTGGTGGTGTGATTGGCGATCTGACCGGTTTTGCGGCCGCCTGTTATCAGCGTGGGGTGCGGTTTATCCAAATCCCAACCACGTTGCTGGCACAGGTGGATTCTTCAGTGGGCGGAAAAACGGCGGTCAATCATCCGCTGGGTAAAAACATGATTGGGGCCTTTCACCAACCGGTATCGGTGGTGATTGATACCGACACCCTGCGCTCCCTGCCAGTTCGGGAGTTTGCGGCCGGATTGGCGGAAGTGATCAAGTATGGCGTTATCATTGATGGCGCATTTTTTGCTTGGTTAGAGCAACATCTGGAGCAGGTGTTGGCACTGGAGCCGCAGGCGATGACCTATTGTATCCGTCGCTGTTGTGAGCTGAAAGCACAGGTGGTCGCGGCGGATGAAACCGAACAGGGTCAGCGAGCACTGCTGAATCTGGGGCATACCTTCGGTCATGCGATTGAAGCGGAGATGGGCTACGGTGTTTGGCTGCACGGTGAAGCGGTGGCAGCCGGCATGATGATGGCGATGGTGACGTCCCGTCATTTGGGGCTGGTCAGTGATGCTGAGGTGGCACGGCTGCGCGCGTTATTATTACGTGCAGGTCTTCCGGTGCAAGGCCCTGCTGCCATGACGGCAGACGCTTATCTGCCACATATGCTGCGGGATAAGAAAGTGCTGGCGGGTACGCTGCGTCTGGTTTTACCACACGGGATCGGACAGGCCAGCGTCGTCAGTGGAACCGATCAACAGGTTGTTCTGGCAGCGATTGCCGAATGCCGGGGTTAAGTAGAATTCGATGGAAAACACACCCTCTCGTCTGTGGGTTGAGCTGGACTCACAGACACAAGTACTCTCACGCGTCCGTTTTCTGAGCCGTTTCGGCTCACCTTTTATTCATATCAGCGGGCCGGAAGGCGCCGGAAAGAGCTTTTTGGCGCAGCATCTGCTGGATGAGCAAGATCCCGAGCGCGTGCGTTGTGCGCTGCTGGCCGGACGTAAAGATCAGGCCGATACGCTGGTGCGTTCACTGCTGGTACATCAACTGGTGGATCAGGCTGCCTACGATGATGCGACGCCATTGGCCGAGTTCTTGCCAGAGCTGGCCCGTGAAGGGCGTCGCGATCTGCTGATTATTGTCGATGACGCCCAGTTGTTGTCGGACGCCATACTGATGGAGTTGTGGCAGTTGGCCGGTACCAGCCGTCAGGCCGGTAATCGCCGCTGCGCGGTGGTGCTGTTCGCCCCAGCCGAGGCACTGGCTGAGCGGATTAAAGCGCTACCAGCACAGCAAGGCGTGGCGCAAATGACTATTGATGTGCCGCCACTGACGCGTCCGGAGTCCTT
>JBOFCH010000114.1:0-2805 GCA_051645985.1 Plesiomonas sp.
GCGAGCCAGACAACACGCGCGCCAGATGGTTATTCAGTGCGCCGACATTTTCGGAAATGGACATCTCATTGTCATTTAAGATCACGAGCATGTCAGGATGCAGATCGCCAGCGTGGTTCATGGCCTCGAACGCCATACCGGCGGTCATGGCACCATCACCAATCACAGACACAACCTTGCGCCCTTTCCCTTCGTATTCGGCCGCAACGGCTAGACCCAGACCGGCACTGATCGAGGTGGAGGAGTGGCCGACGGACAGCACATCAAACTCACTTTCCTCGCGCCACGGGAACGGGTGTAGACCGCCTTTTTGGCGGATGGTCGGCATGCGATCACGGCGACCGGTCAGGATTTTGTGCGGATAAGCCTGATGGCCCACATCCCAAATAAGGCGGTCAAACGGGGTGTTATAGACATAGTGTAGGGCTACCGTTAGCTCCACCGTGCCGAGGCCAGAGGCTAAGTGCCCGCTGGTGCGGCTGACAGAATTGAGCAGATACTCACGCAGCTCTGCGCACAGCTGCGGCAGGCTGTCTTTCGGCAACAGACGTAATTCTTCTGGCGTGTTGGTCAGTGCCAGCATAGGGTATTTAGCGATATCAAGATTCATCACAAACTCGTGTTGCGCGTTAGGGTTTTATTTGTCGCGCTCAATGATGTAACTGGCCAGAGCTTCCAGTGCCTCTGTATTGTACGGCAGAGTCTGCAATGCGCCTAAAGCTTCTTGGTATAATTCCTGGGCTTTGGCCTTAGCGCCTTCAATACCCAGCAAGGCCGGATAGGTGCTTTTACCCAAGGTAATGTCTGAACCTTGCTGTTTGCCGATCACCGCTGTATCACCAATCACATCCAAGATGTCATCTTGTACTTGAAAGGCCAAACCGATGGCATTGGCATAGCGATCCAGTGCAGGCAGCGCCTCTTGGCCGATTTGACCGGCGGCCAGTGCACCCAGCCGCACCGCACAGCGGATCAACGCGCCGGTTTTGTGGGCGTGGATTTGCTCTAGCTGAGCCAGTGAGCAGGATTTGCCTTCGGCGGCCAAATCCAGTGCCTGTCCCCCACACATACCGGCCACGCCGCTGGCTTGTGCTAATTCACGCACCTGCGCTAATTGGATCTCGGCACTGAGCGGCTCACGTTTACTGGTCAGTATAGTAAAGGCCAGTGTTTGCAGTGCATCACCGGCTAAAATCGCTGGCGCTTCGCCAAAACGAATATGGCAAGTCGGCTGACCGCGGCGCAGACTGTCATCGTCCATCGCCGGCAGGTCGTCATGGATCAGCGAGTAGGCGTGAATACACTCAACGGCGGCAGCTGGAGCATCGAGTGCCGCCAGTGGTACGGAAAACAGCTGGCCGGTGACATACACCAGAAAAGGACGCAGACGTTTACCGCCCATCAGAGCACCATAATGCATGGCTTGTACCATTTCTTGCTCCTGCAATGGCAGGGTCGACAGAGAATGGCTCAGTACCTGATCGATACGCTCCCGATACTGGGAGAAGAGTTGTGCAAACAGTGTGCTCATGACTGGCTATCGGTTGGATAAGAGGTTAATTCGGCGTTGGGGTTATCGCTGAGCAGGATTTGCACCCGTTGCTCCGCTTGAGCCAGCCGCTGCTGACCTTCCCGTGCCAATACGATACCACGTTCAAAGGCGGTCAGTGCCTCTTCCAATGGTAAGTCTCCCGTTTCCAGACGGGTCACGATTTGTTCCAGTTCAGTGAGCGTGGAGGCAAAATCGGTGGTTTTTTTCGCAGCTCTGGCCATAGCAGGTAAAAACTTGGGAAATCAATGTCGCAAAAGTTACCCCAGCCGTGCCGTCTGGTCAAATCGCTACAAAATGAAGTGTGCGATACAGAGCGCTTTTTTTTGATTTTGTTGTCAATGTTTTGCAGTTGCTGCCGACACAGTGCTATGGGGGCGTTATTACGCATTTTTATTGTCCCTTTTCGCATAAAACCCAGAAAATGGGGTTGCGGCATGTTTGCTGTCTGCCGGCGTTTTATTTGTAAGAGGAATCAGTTGTGGATTTGGCAACACTTATCGGTCTGATTGTTTCATTCGCATTTATCATCTATGCCATGATCATGGGCGGCAACGGATTGGTGTATGTGGATATGCCTTCCGTTCTGATTGTGGTGGGGGGCAGTATTTTTGTCGTGATGATGAAATTTACCCTCAGTCAGTTCTGGGGCGCAGCCAAAGTTGCTACCAAAGCGTTTTTTTATCGCTCTGCACGTGCCGATGATTTGATTTTGCAACTGGTGGCGCTGGCGGATGCGGCGCGTAAAGGCGGCTTTCTGGCGCTGGAAGAGGTGGAGATCGATCATCCGTTTATGCGTAAGGCGGTCGATATGCTGGTTGATGGCCATGAGCAGGCCACTGTGCGTATGACGCTGTCGAAAGATTTGAGTCTGACGTTAGAGCGCCATGAGCGCGGCGAACAGATTTTTCGCGCCTTTGCCGATGTAGCCCCAGCGATGGGGATGATCGGAACCCTGATTGGTCTGGTGGCCATGCTGGCCAATATGTCCGATCCAAAATCGATTGGTCCGGCGATGACAGTGGCGCTGATCACCACCTTGTACGGTGCGCTGATTGCCAACATGATTGCTACGCCGATTGCGGACAAACTGGCGCTGCGCCGCGATGAAGAAGCGCTGAACCGCCGTCTGATTATCGATGGGGTATTGGCTATTCAAGATGGCCTCAACCCACGGGTGATTGAGTCGCTGCTGAAAAATTACCTGAATGAGTCCAAGCGTGAATTGATGACCGAGGCCGCCTGATGGACGAGCC
>JBOFCH010000115.1:0-3849 GCA_051645985.1 Plesiomonas sp.
GTCTTTAAAGCCTGCTTTGGCCAGCAGCTCTTTCGCGCCTTTCACGTCGTGAGTCATGAATGGCTTGTACTTGTTGTGGGTGTCTTCGCTCGCCCAGTTCTTGAATGCAGCGCCGATACCGGAAGCGTAGTCGTTCACCACACCGTTACCGTAAGCGGCGATGTCGATGATAGCCTGACGATCCAACGCCATAGAGAAGGCGCGGCGGAAGTCCAGGTTGTTGATAGCTTCATTAACCGCTGCGTTCGGGCTGGTGTAGTTCAGAACGAATGCAGTAGTCCCTGCCGGGGTATACCAATACTTGTGGTTTGGTGATGCAGCGGCGTAGGTACGGTCAATGTCAGGAATGAAGGAAGACGTCCAGTCCAGTTCGCTGTTAACGATCTTAGCCAGCAGCTGATCGTTGTTAGCGATTTGTGGCATACGTAGACAGTCAACTTTAACCTGATCTTTTTGCCAGTAGTTCGGGTTTTCACACTGTACGTACAATTGCGGTGTGAAGGTCTCGATCTGGGTGTAAGGACCAGTACCCACTGGGTTTTCGTTGGTGAAAGTCACTGGATCTTTGACTTTTTCCCACACGTGCTTGGCAACCACCGGTACTTTAACGATTTCGTTGGCTACGGCGGTGTTCACTTCCACCAGATCAAACTTGACCTTGTTCGGGCCAACTTTCTCGGCTTTAGAGATCCACTTGTAGATACCGACGGTATCCAGCTCTGGATGTTTTTTCACCATTTCGAAGGAGAACACGACGTCATCAGCGGTGAATGGTTGTCCATCAGACCATTTCACGCCATCACGGATGTCGAATGTGATGCTCTTCAGATCGGGTGCCATGGAGAAACCTGTAGCCAGACGGAATACAGGTTCGTTCCCTTTCATTTCGTTAAATACCACTAATGGCTCGTAGATAAAGTCAGTGGTGGTACGCAGGGCGGTGTTAAGGTACGGGTTAAAGTTTCTAACAAACGCGGTGAAAAAATCAGGCACAATGGTAACCATTGATTTTTCTGCCGCAACAGTTGCAGTTGCGGAGAGGCCAGATGTGACTGCTGCTAACAGTGCTACCGCAATTTTAGTCTTCCTAAGCATAGCTGTTCCTTACTATTTGCTTATTGGTTTTGATGCAGTGGTAAGTCCGAAAGTTTTCAAATCAGGAAAACTAAACCGACTTACTTGCTGTGGACCACCGTTATACATCTCCTATTTCTCTCCCCGTCGTAACGGTGGTGTTTCCTGCTTCAGCACGTTAAGGAAACGCTTCTTTACCACAAGCGTCAATCAGTGCTTTCGTTAATATCGTAAAACTCCGGGGTTTTCTCGTTAAAAACGGCAAAATTATTGTGCTGCTTTTCTGGCTGCTAAAACTGAATGTGAAATGCATCGCAGTAGGTCGGCTTGAATGCAATAAGTGTGATATTTTAACTTAATTATAACTTCATGTTTTTTAAGTGGGTTTATTATTTAATTTGGTAAAATAATGTAACTTAATCGACAGCATCATTTTTTTATCTGCGTAAAAATTGAGCGCTGGAAATCCTGTGATTGGTATCTCAAACCCGTCATCTTCTGGTCATATTCTCCGAAAATCACCCGCTTTAGCGTGAAAATGCACTATAGATGAGCGGTGAGCTGATTTATTTCCGATAGGAAAATATGACCTAACGCACGGAAGCATTCCCACTAGCATGCGGGTCAAGAGCATGGCGTCACGCGCGGAGGTGGGCGAGGTAACGCCGGAGCAAAGGATTGGGCTACGCGAGCGTAGCTGATGGGGATGTGGTAGAGGGGGGCTAATCATTGCCCTCACGGGTGATGAGGGCATTTTGCGTGGGCTACTTGAGCAGCAGCTGTAATTGCTGGCGTAGGTTTTCCAAGGCGGTACGGTTGTCACTACGCTTGCGAGCCTGTTGCAGAACAAAATCCAGCGTACTCATGACGGTGCGCCAGCGCGGTGTTTTCGGCAAGGTTTCAATTTGCAGGTATTTATCCATGGTGCGAGTTTGCAAGGTTCCGCGGTCGATATACACTCGCCACAGACCGCTTTGTTCGGCCAGATCAAATTTGCCTTTTCCGGTGCTTTCTTCCCAATAGGTTAGGGCCAGTTTCATGGCTTTTACCATGTTTTCACGCAGCCTTGCATCACGCTCTTCACTGCATTGCAGACGTTCGGCCAATTCGGCAAATTCACTGCCCAGTTCACGCAATTGGCTGAGCGTGGCTTGATTCCCTTCACTGGCAAACGAGACGACCGATTCGAGCGCATTTTCCAGCGCTTGTACCCGGTGAGTCGGCAACTCGACCCGCGTATTAAACAAAACCAGATAACCTAATTCACTGCTGGCCGGTAGACGTGACAACTGTAGGTTGTAAGGTCGGCTTTCGCCGTTGATCGTGAGGGTTATCTCACCTTGGTAGAATTCGCGAGAGGCGGGCAGTAGCTGCTCTAGCGGCTGCGTGAGCCAGTCACTGAGGGTGTGCAGCGCCAGCTCGGCTTCTGGCACACTCAATAAGGTTTCCGCCGCTTTGTTGGCTAGCGTGATTTTACCGCGGGTATCGGTGAGCAAAATCGGCTCGGCACTGTGCTCCAGCAATGTCAGTAGGCGTTGCTGAATTTCTTTTAGGTGTTGGGTCAGCTGCTGTTCGGCATTTAGGGTGTCTTGCAGTTGCTGGTTTTCCAATTCAATGCCGGCCAGACGACGGGTGTCTAGTTGGGCCTGAATACGCGCCAACAGCTCTTCTTGGCAGAACGGTTTGGTCAGGTAATCATTAGCGCCAGCACTAAAGCCGCGCACGATTTCTTCTGGTTGGCTGAGGGCCGTTAGCATGATCACGGGCAGTTGTAGGCGGTCAAAATGTTCGCGTAGTGCCTTGCAGACATCGTAGCCGGTGATCTCCGGCATCATGACATCCAGCAACACGATATCGGGTTCTTGTTGCAAACAGTAGGCGATCGCGGCCTCGCCGTGGGTGACACTGTCGAGGCTAAAACCGGACAAACTCAGATAGTTATACAGGATCTGAATATTGATGGGTTCATCATCCACGATTAAGATCCGCGCCGTCGGACTATGGTTGGGGCGCGGAATATCAGGAACGGCGGGCAGCACGGGGCTGGACAAGGTACTGCTCAGCGCTGGCAAACGGTAGGCAGCTCCGGCGGTCAGTGGCTCGGCGTTGACAGTGAGCGCGTGATGTTGGGCAAGCGGTAACCGGAAACTGAAGGTAGAGCCGACCATTGGCTCAGAGTGCACCGATAAGGTGCCGTGCATCAGTTCAACTAATTGCCGACTGATGCTAAGACCCAAGCCCAGTCCGGCGCTGTGTTGTTGTCCGGCTTGCACCAGCGGCTCAAAAATCGAGGCCAGCATCTCAGGCTCGATCCCCGGCCCGGTGTCACGTACCGAGAGGGTCAGGTCGTGTTCATCGACACTGGCCGACAGCACAATTTTGCCTTCGGTGGTGAATTTGATGGCATTGCCGAGCAGGTTATACAGGATCTGCTCCAGACGCTGCTCATCGGCCATGACGGCGGGTAATTCATGACTCAGTCGATTGACGATTTTCAGCGGTTTGTCAGCCAGTAGATGCTGGGATAACTCAATGACTACGCTGGCGGCAGCATTGACATCGACCGGTTGTAAGAACAGCTCCAGATCGCCGTAGCGCATTTTATGGTAGTCGAGCAGTTCGTTAACCAGTTTGGCCAACCGATGTCCGCTTTTGGCGACCATGTGCAACTGGTGCTCTTGTTGGGTGGTCAGTGGGCCTGCGGCGCCAGCTAGCATGGATTCGGCAATCCCGAGCATGCCATGCAGAGGCGTGCGCAGTTCATGCGAGGTGTTG
>JBOFCH010000116.1:0-8159 GCA_051645985.1 Plesiomonas sp.
TGCGCTGATAAACAGCCCACACAAAAAACCGGTGCTAAGCACCGGTTTTTTTATCTCTGTGTTTCTGCGTCATTGAAAATGGTTATTCACGATGCGAAATCGCGCACTCAAGAATGCGGTGCTCGCCGCGCATGGATCATCAGATTACGCGGAGTTAAATGACGCTCGCAGAAGGTTCCCAGATGCACCTGATAACCGTGCTCTTGCAGATACAACGCACGATCCAGCACCAGCCAAATCTCCAGCGGCCGCCGAAACAGATGTCGCACTAACTCCGTACGACTAACACACCGATAGCGCTGTTCGCCGATCGCCTCCCACTGCGACCAATCCACCTGCACCGGTAGCGTGACGCCGCGCTTATCCGCCGCCCAACGGCAAAAAGCCGCAAATCCTTCCCCGAGCAACGCTTTGGGTAAATTAGGCAGATTCAGGTACGTATCTACACCGCGAACGCTACGTTGCAAGGCATCAAAGCCCAACCGATAGCTAACTTCCAAGCGACGTAAACGACGGATGCGTTCTCCACCGGTCACCGATTCTTGCAAACTCAAGCGCAAATCGTGGCGGCTCAGCTGTAATGCAGATTGGCGCGCACGCTGCGACATAGGCTGATAATAATCAGCACTGATCTTATGGTAGCAGCATGGAGAAATCGTCATTGCCTCACAGGCAGCATGAATACCATGGCGTAGCAACTGCATGTGTAATTCACCGCAAGCATGTAACCCCACCGCATGCAATTCGGGTCGGAAAAAGCGCTGCGCCGTCGGACAGAGCGCATCTTGCTGATGCAAAATCAGGCTCACACCTTCCGCCTGTGCCAGCTGCGTACCACTTGCGCACAAGTCCGCTTGTAACTCTATGCCTTCTACCGGTTGCGTGGTATGTCGCGCCAGTGTGCGCGCCAAATGCCCCTTCCCCGCACACCACTCTAATAGCGGCAACGGGTACGCAGGCAATACGGCAATGAAATCGTGGATCTGTTGCTGTTTGCGCTCCGATAAACCGGGCGCTGAACGCGCAGTCAGTTGCTGCTGCGCCGCCAGTGCCGGCAACGCACACAACGTATCCAGCGCTGTGGCTGCGGGAATAGAGGGCTGTAAAAAAGCACTGAGCGCAGCACTATCCGCATCGAGCTGATCGATTTCATTGAGAGTCAGTGTGTCTAACGCTGCCTGTAGTGCCGGTGCCTGCTCGGCAAAATAGGCCGACGTATAGTGGAAAGGGGAAAACTGCCAGAGCTCGCGTAACTGCCCCAGCAAGGTGTCTAACCTGTCAAACCGCTCATGCAACGTCATGGCCGAAGATTCGTATCCACACAAAAGAATTTGCAAGAATACGCAGTGAAACCTCATGCTTACCGGTGCCAAAGACCAAACACGGGTATTCGAGGCTGATGCTATTCACTGCGCCGTTATGGAAAACGCGCGTATCTTAGTCGCTCGTTGTCGGCACGCCAATGACTATTTCACTCTCCCGCTCTCTTACACCGCACATAGCCTGATAACAGAATTAGAAATGCGCACAAATCCACAATAGTCAGTAAACTAAAATGAGCGTGAATGCTGCGGCAAGAGGTGCCAAAGACAAAAGACAAAGGCAAAAAATAAAGATAAAAATAAGAAGTGAAATTGGGATAAGAAAACGCCAACGCACAAGTGCCTGTTACAGGCGACCTGCGCGTTAGCTTTAGACGTTGCTCTTTAGTGCCCTGTTCTTAGCGAATCTTAGCGAACCGGCAGTTTGATGTCCTCAAACATCTCTTCGATCTCTTCATTGGAGCGTAATGAAATCGCGGTATTGACCAGATCCTTGGTCAGGTGCGGAGCAAAACGCTGCATGAAATCGTACATGTAGGTACGCAAGAAAGTGCCTTTACGGAAACCAATTTTGGTGGTGCTCGCATCGAAAATATGGCTCGCATCAATCGCAATCAGATCTTTATCCAGCGCCGGATCAACGGCCATCGAGGCAATGACGCCAACCCCAATCCCTAAGCGGACATAGGTTTTGATCACATCCGCATCCGTAGCGGTAAACACGATACGCGGCGTTAAACCAGCACGATTAAAGGCCGAATCCAGCTCAGAACGCCCGGTAAAGCCAAAGATATAAGTGACCAGCGGATAAGCAGCCAGATCATGAATGGTGATTTGCGATTTGTGTGCCAATGGATGATTCGGGGACACCACAATCGAGCGATTCCAGTGATAGCATGGCAGCATCACCAAATCGTGATACAGATGCAATGCTTCCGTCGCGATCGCAAAGTCTGCCGCCCCTTTGGCCACCGCTTCTGAAATCTGCGCTGGTGTGCCTTGATGCATGTGCAAAGAGACTTTCGGATAACGCTCGATAAACGCCTTAATCACTTTCGGTAAGGCATAGCGAGCCTGAGTATGTGTGGTCGAGATATTGAGCGTGCCCCGCTCCGGATGAGTATGCTCGCCGGCCACTGACTTGATACTTTCTACCTTGGCCAAAATATCGCGGGCAATACGGATAATATCGCGCCCCGCCGGCGTAATTTGGGTCAGATGTTTACCACTGCGCTCAAAAATCTGGATGCCCAGTTCGTCTTCCAACATCCGAACTTGCTTACTGATCCCCGGCTGTGAGGTATACAGTCCTTCTGCCGTAGAAGAGACATTCAGATTGTGGTTAACCACTTCTACAATATATCGAAGCTGTTGTAATTTCATAGCCAACTCAACCGTTATTCCTTTAACTTTATTGGCATTATTGCCGATACAACCTTTGCCTTTGCAAGTAGGCCCTGTTCCCAACAGTGCATACTCTTGACATACAGTTTATTAATAAAAGCGAAAAATTGCCATGCGAATAGAGCATAAGCCTATACCAGATTTTGAGAATCTGATTGACCGCTTGTTTTTCTGTATGCATGCACAAGAACAGAAACACTACCACTATCATGAAATCCCATGATCGTGTATCTTTGGCAGAGTTTTTTCTACAATTACAGATTCAGAGCACCGTCTATGAACTTAATGCTGTTTTTCGTCTTGCTTGGTGTTCTTTTACTCCTCGTTATTGGCTATAACGTTATTGTGCAAAACCGAGCAAGAATTGAACACGAAAAGAAAATTGAGTCACAAAAATTAAAAGCGATCATTGATGAGACAGACCAACTGCTCTCCCAAATCAATACCATCCCGTTCAGTAAAGACCTCTTGCTTTGCCTGCAAGTGCGTAGTTTTACCGCCATTAAAGGCCTCGCTGCACTGGACAATAAGAATGCTGATTTGGCCCAACAAGTGATTGCGACTCAAAGTCAAATCGAGCAATCAAAACAATCCTTTAAAGGTCAGGAGCTAAGCAGCTTCACTCAGCCAGAAAATGATAAACAAGCGCTGGCATTGCTTAAACTGATCCGCCGTTTGCGGGCTGTGATCCGCGCTGAACACGGCTATGGCCGGATGGAAACCCGTTCATTTATCACGGAAAATCAACGCTTAGAGCGCCTGCAACTGATGATTAACATCGATAATCTGTATAAGCGCGCCCGTGAAGCCTTGACCGCCAACCAATGGACCAACGCCAAACAGCTGCTCACCAAAGGCCTCAATGCGCTGGCCAAATACGAAGATGATTACGCCGAGAAAATGACATCGCGGATGCTAGCGGATATAGAAGAAATTAATCGCCACCAGAATGAAATAAAGAGCAAGATGGATAAACAAAACCGTCAGAAGGAAACTGATGAGCTAGATATATTGTTCCAGCCAAAGAAAAAATGGTAATAACCGGATTGTTACAGGTATATTTGCTAGGTCAGTATAAATTATCCACACAGCAATTCGAATGACAGCCCTAAAGAGTCAGAATAATAACGCTATAATGACAATAATCTGACTCCTCATACGGTCTGTAATGTATTTTGCAAATTACCCCGCACTTTAAAAAGCCGCTTTGCGGCTTTTTGCTTTCTTATTATCACGCAAGCGGGTATCACGCGCGTGCTGGCATTAATGCCGACACGTTTCCGGTATGGATATCCCTATTGTAGAAATGATGTTGTGTCCACAGGATTAGGTAAGTCATTGAGAGTATGAGTTGCAGCGTTATGTTAGTCAGGTGCAAAGATGCCCCATAAGACTACAGCGCATAACGTACCTTATTGGCCTTATGGCCTCATGCCACCCTAGATACACAAATGGCCGGGAAACCGGCCATTGTAGGAAGTTATCTAAACGGATGGGCTATCTGCTTTGCAACAGCCCATCCGGCTGATTACTTCTCTTTTGCTACCCACTTACCGTCAACATAGAAGGCTGACCAGCCGGTTGCTTTACCTTCTTTCTCGGAGGCCACATACTGCTGTTTCGTTTTGCGACTGAAGCGAACAGTGGTTTTGTTTCCTTCCGGATCGGCAACTGGCGCATCGGCCAGATAACGCAGTTTTTCTGGCAGACGCTCTTTAAAGCGCACCAACTCTTCCACCAGCGGAGCACGTGTCTCACGGGATTTCGGGAAGGTATTGGCTGCCAAGAACACGCCAGCCGCACCATCACGCAGCACAAAATACGCATCAGACTTTTCACAAGCCAGCTCTGGCAGTGGTACCGGATCTTCTTTCGGTGGTGCAATCTCACCACTTTTTAAGATCTTACGTGTGTTTTTACAATCTGGGTTGGTACACCCCATGTACTTACCAAAACGTCCCACTTTCAGGTGCATCTCGGAGCCACACTTGTCGCACTCAATCACTGGGCCATCATAACCCTTGAGACGGAACTCACCGGTTTCAATCTCATAACCATCACAGCTTGGGTTATTACCACACACATGCAGTTTACGGGTGTTATCCAACAGATAGCTGTCCATTGCCGTACCACACTTGGCACAACGACGGCGCGCCATCAGCGCATGAGTTTCGGCGACATCCCCTTCCAGAATATTCAGCAGCTCCGCTTCTGGGATCAGGTTGATGGTGGTCTTGCAACGCTCTTTCGGTGGCAGCGCATAGCCGGAGCAACCAAGGAATACGCCGGTGGTGGCAGTACGAATGCCCATCTGACGACCGCAGGTCGGACAGTCGATATCGGTCAGTATCATCGGGTTAGCACGCATGCCACCTTCGGTTTCATCTTTTTCCGCCACTTCCAAACGGGACGTAAAATCTTTAAAGAAGCGGTTCAGAACCTGACGCCACTCTTCTTTTCCGTTAGCCACATCATCCAGTTCACCTTCCATATGAGCAGTAAAATCGTAGCTCATCAGTTTGGTGAAGTTTTCTTCCAGACGATCAGATACGATCTCGCCCATCTTCTCGGCGTAGAAGCGGCGATTCTCGACGCGCACATAACCACGATCTTGAATGGTAGAGATAATAGCCGCATAGGTAGACGGACGACCAATACCCCGCTTCTCTAACTCCTTCACCAAAGACGCTTCGCTAAAACGCGCTGGCGGCTTAGTAAAGTGCTGGCTTGGATCAAGCGCTTCCATGGCCACGACCTGACCTGGCTCAACGTGCGGCAAAGTCTGATCTTCATCATTTTTGCGCATCGCTGGCTGCACGCGAGTCCAACCATCGAAACGCAGGGTACGGCCCTTCGCTTTCAACGTGAACTCACCGGCTGAAACCAGCAAGGTGGTCGAATCATATTTGGCTGGTGTCATCTGACAGGCCACAAACTGACGCCAAATCAGCTGATACAGTTTCTGCGCATCTTGCTCCATATCCTTGAGCTGTTCGGCCAACACACTCACATCCGATGGACGGATCGCTTCGTGCGCTTCCTGCGCATTCTCCTTGCTGGAGTACATCACCGGATTCGCTGGCAGGTATTTATCACCGAATTCGGACTCGATGTAACCACGCACCATGCTCAATGCATCTTGGCTAAGGTTAGTGGAGTCAGTACGCATATAGGTAATATGACCCGCTTCATACAGGCGCTGCGCCAGCATCATGGTCTTTTTCACCCCGTAACCCAAACGGGTACTGGCCGCTTGTTGTAGCGTCGAGGTAATAAACGGTGCCGATGGCTTGCTGGAGGTTGGACGATCTTCCCGCTCGGCCACCACGTATTGCGCTTGTTGCAACAAAGACACGGCGGCGGCAGTCTCTTCACCAGTCACCGGCTCAAAGGCTTTGCCATTACGCTGTGTGACTTGCATCCGCAGCAACGTCGTACCAACGTTCAGGTCAGCATGCAATTCCCAGTACTCTTCTGGGATGAACGCTTTGATTTCGCGCTCACGTTCAACCACCAGACGCACCGCAACGGACTGCACACGACCCGCGGACAAGCCACGCGCAACTTTTTTCCACAGCAGTGGCGAAACCATATAGCCCACGACGCGGTCGAGGAAACGACGCGCTTGCTGGGCGTTAACACGATCCAGATTCAGCTCTGATGGCGCTTCAAACGCTTGCTGAATCGCATTTTTGGTAATTTCGTTAAAGACAACACGCTGATAACGCGCATCATCGCCGCCGATCACTTCCCGCAGGTGCCAAGCAATGGCCTCCCCTTCGCGGTCCAAGTCCGTTGCGAGGTAGATTTTATCGGCTTTTTCAGCCAGCGTTTTCAGCTCGGTAACCACCTTTTCCTTGCCGGGCAGGATCTCATAATGCGCCTTCCAATCATGGTAAGGGTCAATCCCCATACGCGAGATCAGCGAATCACGTTCTTTTTTCTTGGTGACGATCGCTTTTTCTTCCGGTGACAGGCCTTTGGTGCTTACCGGCGCTTTTTTGGCGGCGGTAGAGGCCGAACCACTGGTCGGTAAATCGCGGATATGACCCACGCTGGACTTAACGATGTAATCGCTACCCAAATATTTGTTAATTGTTTTTGCTTTCGCAGGGGACTCTACGATAACGAGCGATTTACCCATAGTGGTGATTACCTAAATTTATCCTTTCCGACCGCACCGCTCACTGTAAGCTGCTGGCCCGTAAAAATGTCTCTTATTTATATTGCGGTACAAACTCAGGAGATCAACCTCTTTTTCGTTATCCACTGATTTGTTGTTTAGTACCTATACAATCCGGAGCGTGCTACTTGCACAAAACCGACTCTGCTGTTATTCCTTCAAGAAGGCGTTACCGATTACCGTAACTCGACGGATTTACCGAAATAGGTTATTTCCCGAGTTTGGTTGTCTATGACAGGATGACTGCCCATGCCACGATCACTGACCCCCGCGCCTATCGCGCACGCTCCCAGCACCGAAGTTAACTTCGACGGATTGGTCGGCCCGACACACAACTACGCCGGACTGTCCGCTGGAAATATCGCATCGACGCACTTTGCGCACCATCCTTCTAATCCGCGGCAAGCCGCGCTACAAGGGTTGGAGAAAATGCGCCTGATGCTGAGTCTGGGATTAGCACAGGGAATACTACCGCCACAGGAGCGTCCCTTGCTGGCAACACTACGCCATCTGGGTTTTTCCGGTAGCCGAGCACAAATACTGGAAAAAGCCTATCAGTATAATCCCCGTTTACTGGCCGCGGTGTCATCCGCGTCATCCATGTGGGCAGCCAACACCGCAACGGTCACGCCCAGCACCGACAGTCACGACGGGAAAGTGCACTTCACGCCGGCGAATTTACTGAATAAATTTCACCGGTCACTGGAATCGGAAACAACAGCGCGCATTCTGCGTGCCGTTTTTGCGGATGACAAGTACTTTACTCATCATTCTCCCTTACCAGCCCATGATATGTTCAGTGATGAAGGCGCGGCCAACCATACCCGAATATGCCCCGCACATGGAATGTCAGGTCTTCACATTTTTGTGTATGGGCGCTCTTTTTTTGATGAAAGCCGCACTTTCCCACATCGTTTTCCTGCCCGACAAACACTGGAAGCCTCTCAGGCTATCGCTCGTCAGCACGGTTTAGATCAAGATAATACGATTTTTATTCAGCAAAATCCGCAAGTCATTGATCAAGGTGTATTTCACAATGACGTCATTGCGGTCGGTAATGAAAACGTCCTGTTTTACCACCAACACGCTTTTTTGGCGACTGAAAGCCTAAAACAAGCGGTAACAGAACATTTAAGCGATACCCATGTCACCTTTATCGAAGTACCGGAAAAACAGGTCAGTGTTACTGATGCCGTGGCAACTTATCTTTTTAACTCACAATTAGTTACCTTGCCAGATCAGAGCATGGT
>JBOFCH010000117.1:0-3498 GCA_051645985.1 Plesiomonas sp.
CAACGTTGCTGCTGCATGGCACCCATACTAAGCCTAAAGTAATTCCGGGTACCCCTTACTGGGTCATCACCAACACCAACTCGGGTCGTAAACGCGCCATGGTCGAGCAGATCATGACGGCGATGCAGTTCCCTGCGGAACTGACGGATAAAGTTTGCGGCACCATCTGAGCGTTAGGGAGTAACGCCGTATGGCAATCTATCCGCGGGCCGGTCAACCGGCCCAGCAAGATGATCTGATCAATATTGGTCAGCTGGTTTCTGAATACTATGTTCTGCAACCAGATCCGAAAAATGCAGCGCACGCTGTGCAATTCGGCACTTCTGGTCATCGGGGCAGCTCTGCCCGTCACAGCTTTAACGAAGCCCATATTCTGGCGATTGCGCAGGCGATTGCCGAAGTGCGCATGAAACAGGGAATTTTAGGCCCGTGCGTGGTAGGGAAAGATACCCACGCGCTGTCCGAGCCGGCGTTTATTTCGGTGCTGGAAGTGCTGATTGCCAATGGCATTCAGGTGATCGTGCAGGAAAATAATGGCTTTACGCCAACGCCAGCCGTTTCGTATACCATTTTGTGCCATAACCGCAGTAACGGTGTATTGGCTGATGGGATAGTGATCACCCCATCACACAATCCGCCGGAAGATGGCGGGATTAAGTATAATCCACCAAATGGTGGCCCCGCAGATACCAATCTGACCAAAGCCATTGAGCAACGCGCCAACGAACTGATCGCCGGTAATTTAGCGGATGTGCGTCGGATCCCGTTTGCTCAGGCGAAGCACAATGAGCTGCTGCTGGAGCAAGATCTGGTTCAGCCATATGTGGAGGATCTGGTCAATGTCGTCGACATGGACGCTATCCGTAACGCCGGACTGAAACTGGGCGTCGATCCACTCGGCGGCTCTGGTATTGAGTATTGGAAGCGGATTGCTGAGCACTACAATCTGGATCTGACGTTGGTTAATGATGCGATCGATCCGTCGTTCCGCTTTATGTCGTTGGATAAAGATGGCGCGATCCGGATGGATTGCTCCTCGCCATACGCGATGGCCGGTCTGTTGGCGCTGAAAGACAAGTTTGATCTGGCGTTTGGTAACGATCCTGATTATGACCGTCATGGCATCGTGACACCGACTGGCCTGATGAACCCGAACCATTATCTGGCGGTGGCTATCAACTACCTGTTTAGCCATCGTCCACAATGGGGCGACGAGGTGGGCGTTGGTAAAACGCTGGTCTCCAGTGCCATGATCGATCGCGTGGTGGCTGCGTTGGATCGCCGTCTGGTCGAAGTGCCGGTGGGCTTTAAGTGGTTTGTTGATGGCTTGCATGAAGGCTGGCTAGGCTTTGGCGGTGAAGAAAGTGCCGGGGCGTCTTTCCTGCGCTTTGATGGCTCCGCGTGGTCAACCGATAAAGACGGGATCATCATGTGCCTATTGGCTGCGGAGATCACTGCCGTTACTGGTATGAACCCGCAGCAGCATTACGAGAAACTGGCTGAACAATTTGGCTCGCCATGCTATTCGCGGATTCAGGCGGTTGCCAATAGTCAGCAAAAAGCCATTCTCAGCCGTTTGTCGCCGGAAATGGTCAGTGCTGAAACGCTGGCAGGCGATCCTATCATTGCGCGTTTAACCCGCGCGCCGGGTAATAATGCGCCAATTGGTGGCCTGAAGATCGTCACGCAAAATGGCTGGTTTGCGGCGAGACCTTCCGGTACGGAAGATGTCTACAAGATTTATTGTGAAAGCTTTGTTGGCCCGGAGCATCTGGTGCTGATCGAGCAACAAGCGGTACAGATCATCGATAAGGTGTTGGCTGACGCGCAGTAAATCGGGTAAAAGCATGTTCATTACAGCATAAGGCGCAGAGTCAAATCTGCGCCTTATGTTTTTTGTATGTAGCAACTATGCTAATAAATGTAAAATAATTACAGAATGATGCAGATGCTACCGTTTTTAAACACAAACTGATTAAAAAATGTGTAGTAAACTTACTTTTTCCTGATTACACTGCATAGACGCAGTCGAAACGGTTCAACTATCGGGAGGAGTATGATGTACCAGAAGTATTCGTTAGCTCAGATTCTTCTGCGCCGCACTGGGGTGCTTATTGCAGGTTCTCTGGCGTTGCCGGTCATGGTCTTCCACCCGAACCGGGCACGCTTTTACAGCTATCTGCACCGGGTGTGGAGCAAGACCAGCAGTAAGCCGGTCTGGTTAGCTAGCTCGGAGCGCAGTGTTCGCGATTTCTACTAAGCGAGCCAAGCCAAAGCTTTGCAGTATTAGCGTAGCATCGAAGCGGTCATCAGAATTTGACACAGAAAAGCCTCTCCGTAACGAGAGGCTTTTTTTGTATACAATTTCAGCACATCAACCGATCTATAAAATGGTGAATGTTAATCTTATGTCAATATATTGCGGTTGAACGGTCTTTTGCACGATACACTGTTACTGTCTGAGCCACACGGAGAGGGAACTGATGAGTACATTGATCCCTATTGGGGTGAGTGCTTGTGTATTAGGTGAGCCGGTGCGTTTTGATGGTGGACACAAGCGCTTGCCGTTTGCTACCGATCATCTGTTGCATTACGTGCGTTTTTATCCGGTGTGTCCGGAAATGGCCATTGGGTTACCCAGCCCACGACCGGCGATCCGTTTGATCCGCGGGGAAGATCGTGTGCAACTGGTGGGCAGTCGTCAGGATCTGGATGTTACCGAGGCGATGCGGGCCTTTTCCCGTGAAAAAGTGGCTTCGTTAAGTCACTTATGTGGCTATATCGTCTGTGCCAAATCGCCGACCTGCGGTATGGAGCGGGTCAAAGTGTACGATATGGCCGGTAAAGGGGCGGAAAAAGTTGGGGTGGGGTTATACACGCAAGAGTTAATCCGCCAGATGCCATGGTTACCGGTGGAAGAAGATGGGCGACTGAACGATCCGGCTCTGCGGGAAAACTTTGTGACGCGTATTTTTGCCTTGCATGATTTTTATTGTCAGTGTGCTACCGGCATGACGCGCGGTAAGCTGGTGGCCTTTCACAGCCGTTATAAACTGCTGATTATGGCGCATTCGCAGGCTGATTATCGGGCATTAGGTCGCCGCGTGGCCGATCTGGATTCTCTGCCATTTGATGCATTGCTGATAGCGTATCGGGATCAGCTGATGCTGGCGCTCAGTAAGCGGCCGACCCGTAAAAACCACACCAATGTGTTGCAACACATTCAGGGTTATTTCAGTCGTCAGCTCTCATCACGGCAACGTAAAGAGCTGTCGAATCTAATCGATCGTTATCGCCGTGGTACTCAACCGTTATTGGCTCCTTTAACTTTATTACGCCACTATCTGGAAGAGCATCCAGATCCTTATCTGATGCAACAAGTCTATTTCGAACCTTATCCGGAGGCGTTGCTATTACGCTATGGAAGCTGATTTAACGACTAAACTGGCAAAGCTGGCCCGTCCGCCACATCATTTGGTGTGGCTGCGCGCTGATCTG
>JBOFCH010000118.1:0-1716 GCA_051645985.1 Plesiomonas sp.
ATTGAAGAACAACTGGCTCAGGTACCAGACTGACATTGGCGGCTGCATAGGCACGTGTTTGTCTGTGTAGCAATTTTGACAAGTTCGACAAATCACAGTGACAGGGATAGGGAGATATTCTGATGGATATTCAGGGAAAGTCCGCCGGGGCGCGTTTTAGGCAGGCAGTGGCGCAAGGCTGTCATGGCGCGCCGTTAAAGATAGTCGGCGCGGTCAATGCCTACTGTGCGCTGATGGCCGCGCAGTGTGGGCATCAGGCGTTGTATCTTTCGGGGGCCGGGGTTGCTAATGCCTCGTTTGGGTTGCCAGATCTGGGGATGACGTCGTTAGAAGAGGTGCTGACTGATGTCCGCCGTATCACGGCAGTGAGCGAATTACCGCTGTTGGTGGACATTGATACCGGTTTTGGCGGGGCGCTGAATATCGCTCGCACTATTCGAGAAATGGAGCGTGCTGGTGCGGCGGCGGTACACATTGAAGATCAGGTTAGTCAAAAACGCTGTGGTCATCGCCCGAATAAAGCGGTGGTCAGCCAAGCTGAAATGACCGATCGCATTCGCGCGGCGGTGGATGCACGGACTGATCCCAATTTTGTGATCATGGCGCGTACCGATGCCTTGGCCGTAGAAGGGATGGATGCCGCGATTGAGCGAGCGCAAGCCTGTGTGGACGCCGGGGCCGACATGATTTTTCCGGAGGCCATGCAAACACTCGAACAATATCGCCGATTTAGCGCAGCCGTAGCGGTTCCAGTTTTGGCGAATATTACCGAATTTGGTCAAACGCCACTGTTTGGCTGTCGTGAATTGGGAGAGCAGGGCGTTGCGATGGTGTTGTATCCACTCAGTGCATTTCGCGCCATGAACCGCGCCGCCGAGCAAGTCTATCAGCATTTGGCGCAGGCTGACTCACAGGCCGCATTGCTGGATCAAATGCAAACGCGCGCCGAGCTGTATCACTATCTGGACTATCTGCGCTATGAACAAACGCTGGATCGTTTATTCAGCCGAGAATCTGCGCATACCTGAACCGAGGATAAGCGGCTCGGAACCATACTGGCTTCGCTAGAACAGATTTAATTAGCCCTAACACACAGAGCGCAGCGCGGCGGTGGCCAGAGATTAACCTCATGGCTCCGGGTGTCCTGGTCTGCCTCTCCGGTAATGCAGTGATCACTGATACGGAAGGAAATGATTATGACAACCTCTTCTCAGCCCGTTTTACCGTCACAAGTGGCATCGACTACGCAACCTACCGCAGCGCCATTGGCCGCAACTCCATTGGGTGGGGCCGGATTACGCGGTCAAAGTGCCGGGCAAACCGCGCTTTGTACCGTGGGGAAAAGCGGTACCGGATTAACCTATCGGGGTTATGACATCAGCGATCTGGCGCGGTATGCCTGTTTTGAGGAAGTGGCCTTTTTGTTGTTGCGCGGTCATCTGCCAGATACGCAAGAGCTAGATGCCTACCGACAGCATCTGGTGTCATTGCGTGGTTTGCCGGAAAAGTTGCGCGTTGTCTTGGAGCATATTCCCGCTTCGGCTCATCCGATGGATGTCATGCGCACGGGTTGCTCGGTATTGGGTAACTTAGAGCCAGAAACTGAGTTTTCCCAGCAAATTCATGTTGCTGAACGTCTGTTAGCCGTACTTCCTGCCATGATTTGCTACTGGTATCGTTTTTCTCATCAGCATGTGCGGATCCGCACTGACTCAC
>JBOFCH010000119.1:0-4083 GCA_051645985.1 Plesiomonas sp.
CGGCTGCCGGGCGAGTCAGTAAGTGGTGGAAGGTCGATGCCAGAAAAGCCAGGGTTTTTCCTGTACCCGTCTGAGCTTGACCGGCGATGTCACGCCCTGCCAAAGAATAAGGCAGTGCGAGCGCCTGGATTGGTGTGCAGAATTGGAACCCTTGCTGAGCCAAGGCACGCAGGACATCCGGATGCAACCCGAAATCGGCGAATTTCTGTTCAGTTAAGTGTGTTTTGCTCATGGTGATAGAATATCAGCTAACTCTTGCTTTACGAAAGCGTATCCATTGAAATAAAGTCAATAACAACTGTTGGTCAATGTTACACCAACAATGCGATATAACACTTGGGAGTGGAAGATGAGCGATAAAATTGTTCAGCTGACCGACAGCAGCTTTGAAAACGATGTAATCAAAGCAACCGGTCCGGTACTGGTGGATTTCTGGGCAGAATGGTGTGGTCCTTGCAAAATGATTGCCCCAATTTTGGATGAAATTGCCACTGAGTACCAAGGTAAGGTCACGGTAGCGAAACTGAACATCGATCAGAATACCGACACGGCACCCAAATACGGTATCCGTGGTATCCCGACTCTGCTGCTGTTTAAAAACGGTGCGGTAGCGGCTACCAAAGTAGGCGCACTGTCTAAGACTCAACTGAAAGAGTTCTTGGACTCTCACCTGTAATACGCCTCACGTTTAGCGGTTGGGAGCGCATTTTATTTAACCAACCGCTAGACGCATTTCTGATTTGATGCTAGTTTATTCCTACTGCTGAAACGCAACTTTTCTTCTTTATTGCTGATAGCTGGTGCATGCTCACCGCATGCTTTGTATCGCCAGTATCATCGTAATTGACTTACCCCGAGTTCACTATCAAGAACCCATCGTTATGAATCTTACCGAACTGAAAAATACACCTGTCTCCGAGCTTGTGGCGCTTGGGGAGTCAATGGGCCTCGAAAATATGGCCCGGATGCGCAAACAAGACATTATCTTTGCCATCCTGAAACAACATGCCAAGAGCGGTGAAGATATTTTTGGTGATGGCGTGTTAGAGATTTTGCAGGATGGATTTGGTTTCCTGCGCTCTGCCGACAGCTCCTACCTCGCCGGTCCTGATGATATCTACGTTTCCCCGAGTCAAATCCGCCGCTTCAATCTTCGTACAGGTGACACCATTGCGGGTAAAATCCGTCCGCCCAAAGAAGGCGAACGCTATTTTGCCCTGCTGAAAGTTAACGAAGTTAACTACGATAAGCCGGAAAACTCCCGCAACAAGATCCTGTTCGAGAACTTAACCCCACTGCATGCCAACCGCCGTTTGCGGATGGAGCGCGGTAATGGCTCGACCGAGGACTTAACCGCTCGCGTACTGGATCTGGCTTCGCCAATCGGTTGTGGTCAGCGTGCCCTGATTGTGGCACCGCCGAAAGCCGGTAAAACCATGCTGCTGCAAAACATCGCCCAGAGCATTTCCGCCAATCACCCAGACTGTGTGCTGATGGTGCTGCTGATTGACGAGCGTCCGGAAGAAGTGACCGAGATGCAGCGTCTGGTCAACGGTGAAGTGGTGGCCTCGACCTTTGATGAGCCGGCTTCTCGTCACGTACAAGTGGCCGAAATGGTGATTGAAAAGGCCAAGCGTCTGGTTGAGCACAAGAAAGATGTGGTGATCCTGCTGGACTCCATCACCCGTCTGGCGCGTGCCTACAACACCGTGGTTCCAGCATCCGGTAAAGTGCTGACCGGTGGTGTGGATGCGAACGCCCTGCACCGTCCGAAGCGTTTCTTTGGTGCGGCCCGTAACGTGGAAGAGGGCGGTAGCCTGACGATCATCGCCACCGCGCTGGTTGATACCGGCTCGAAGATGGACGAAGTGATCTACGAAGAGTTCAAGGGTACTGGTAACATGGAGCTGCATTTGGCGCGTAAGATTGCCGAGAAGCGTGTGTTCCCAGCCATTGATTACAACCGCTCCGGTACTCGTCGTGAAGAGCTGCTGACCTCGTCAGAAGAGCTGCAAAAGATGTGGATCCTGCGCAAAATTCTGCACCCGATGGGGGAGATTGATGCTATGGAGTTCCTGATCAACAAGCTGGCCATGACCAAGACCAATGATGAATTCTTCGAGATGATGAAGCGTTCATAATTGCATCGCGTTATGCTGAAAAAGCGTCGCCTTCGGGCGGCGCTTTTTGCTTTCTGGTCGCGAAATTTTGCTTTTACCACACGGGGTTGTCGCTGATCGGCGACGCGTTTCGCCCTGTGGCAATTCACGGTAATATGATGAGTACTGACCGGTGACAAAAGGGCGGTAGAAGCTCTCAGGCTGGCGGAGTAACCCATGTAATTCCGGCCAGATGATTGCGGCATAGCGTCATTTTTGTCTATATGGCAGTAATAGTTTATCGGGTGCAGGTGCGCACCTCACTCAAGGGCTATGGATGGTGAACTTTATTCGCAGTGACGTGCTCATGATGAGTAGTGATCTTTTCTTTGTTTTTCTGTTTTCACTGGCTTCACTGTTTGTCGCGCGGAAAGTGGCACGCAAAGTTGGCCTGGTGGACAAGCCTAATTACCGTAAATTACACCGTGGGCTGATCCCGCTGGTGGGCGGTATTTCGGTGTTTTCCGGGATGGCGTTCTTTTTTATCCAGCATTGGAGTAGCTTGCGTCAGCCCGGTTTATATCTGTTGTGCGCGGGAATTTTGCTGATTGTTGGGATTTTGGATGACCGCTTTGACATCAGTGTCAAAATTCGTGCCTGTGTGCAGGCGACGATTGCGATCATCATGATGACGGCCGGTGGCCTGTATCTTAATAGCCTCGGCCAAATTTTTGGGCCGTGGGAGCTGGTGCTCGGCCCGTTCGGGTACATTCTGACCTTGCTGGCGGTGTTAGCGGCCATCAATGCCTTTAACATGGTGGATGGCATCGACGGCCTTTTAGGCGGCTTGTCGTGTGTGACGTTCGGCTCACTCGGGATCTTGTTTGTGCTCGATCACCAGCCCGATCTGGCGCTGTGGTGCTTTGCCATTATTGCCGCCACCTTACCGTATATTTTGCTGAACCTCGGGATCCCGTGGGGGCGCAAGTTCAAAGTTTTTATGGGTGATGCCGGCAGTACCGTGATTGGTTTTACCGTGGTATGGCTGCTACTGCAAAGCACGCAAGGGCAAACCCATCCACTTAATCCGGTCACCGCGTTATGGGTGATTGCCATTCCCTTGATGGACATGATCACCATCACCTATCGCCGGATTAAAAAAGGGCAAAGCCCGTTCTCGCCAGATCGGCAGCATATTCACCACATGGTGATGCGTGCCGGTTTTACCTCCGGGCAGGCCTTCTTACTGATCACTGGGCTGGCCGCCGCACTGGCAGGGTTTGGCATCATGGGGGAGTGGCTGCGCTGGCCGGAGTGGGTCATGCTGGCCGCGTTTTTAGTGACATTTATCATTTATGGATACTGTATCAGCCGCGCGTGGGTTGCCACCCGGTTTGTTCGTCGTATGCGTCGCCGGTTGAAAGTCTGGATAGGCCGACATTTCTAAGGTGTACAGGTTTTTGCGCCATTCGAGGATTATAGCGCCGTGATAAAGCAAGTATCAGAACAAACACACAGCACTGAGGATAACGAACTCGATATCCGTGGCTTGTTTCGTATTTTGTGGTCAGGCAAAGCGTGGATCATCGGGACCGGTGTGCTGTTTGCTGCGCTGGCTCTGGTCTACTCCTATGTGGTGAAAGAGGAGTGGAGTGCTAATGCCATGACTGACCGTCCACTGACCACTCAGCTGGGCAGTTACTTTGCGCAGCAGCAGTTTCTACGTGGATTGGATATTCAAGATACCGCGAGTGTGACGCTGCCGCCGGTACAGGACGAAGCTTACGACGAACTACGCATGCAGCTTGGGTCGTACGATACCCGCCGCGACTTCTGGCTACAGACCGATTACTACCGCAGTCGCACCGAGGGTAATGCCCGGGCCGATGGTCAACTGCTTGATGAGCTGATCAACGACATCACCTTTACCCCGAAAGACGACAAGAAAACCCCGTTTGACAGCCTCCGTCTGAGCGCTGAAAGC
>JBOFCH010000120.1:0-3244 GCA_051645985.1 Plesiomonas sp.
ACTGGTCCACAGATTAACCACGGTAAAACCTTTACGCTCGACACGGAACGTATCTACACCGCCTTGTTTGTTACGCTCATGCTGGGTGTAGGCATTGTTCGGGGTAAAGCGCATATCGGTTCCGATAATGACACTCTCGGTTACTGCATAAGCACCACCCAGTTTAATGCTGTGATAATGCGTTTGTGGCAGCACCGATTCCATGCCTTGGTGATCGGTCAGCGTGCCACTGCTGTAGCTGTAGTTCGCATACAGATCAACACGACCAAACCCGACATTGGCGTTCAATTCGCCCCCCCAGACTTCGGCATCGCCTTGACTGACCAGCGCGGTATTTTTGGTTGGGTGCAGGTAATTATCCAGCGTATAGCGGTACAGCGTAAATCCGCTGGTGGCATAATCTGCGCCCGTGAGTGCAGTCAGATCATAATCCGCGCCAGCCTCAATGTTATAACCGGTCTGGGCTTTGACATCTTTTGGCTTGACCATGTTATCGCTGATCATAAAGGTTTCCGGTAAGCCCGGGCCTTTAAAGATCCGGCCATAACCGGTTCGTACGGACAGATTATCGGTCAGGCGATAACTGCTTTTCAGCTTAGGTGACCATTGATGGAAATCACCGTCGTACAGCCCACCCATAGTAATCTGGTCGTAACGCAATCCGGGAGTCAGGGTTAGTCGGCCTAGCGTCATCTTGTCTTCGGCATATACACCGTAGCTGGTCATTAGCCCGCGACCTTTGACATCTTCCTGAACGATTTTGCCATTCTGTGAGCCGCCGATATAACGCGTAACACCATCGGCCTTCTTCGTTTGTTCGGTACGGTAGGTTTCTACACCGTAAGTCAGCTGGTGCTCACCGAATGCACTGTCGAGGCGATTGCGATTACGCAGATCGGCACCGGTCGTCGTGTTGTAATAGCGACGGTTAGGTGCATGTTTTTCAGAGCCTTTCTCTTGAGAGATCTCAGCATCACGATCGATACCTTGCTTGGTCTGATATACATTCAGCGTCATGTCCAGTGCCGAGCCGGGTGGGGCGATCCGCAGTTCAGAGCTGTAGGTATCCCGCGTCATGCCGGAGTAACTGTAACGGTTATCCTCGATAACACCGGCTTTCTCGCCGGCCAGCTGCCGGTTACCACCATCTTCATAATGCTGAGCATTCAGTTTCAGCGTGCTGTATGGCGTAAGAGTAAACACGGCTTTTGCCATACCGGATTTCAGCTTCCCTTGTTTCGATTGAATATCCGTACCATCGCCTAAGCGCATGGTGCCATCGTCATCCATGTGACCGTAGACCAGCAGTTCGGTCGCATCGCCGACTTTACCAAACAGTGCCGCACTGCCGCTGTTGCGGTGATAAGCATCTTGATAACCCGCTTTGACAAAACCACCGGCCTGCTCACCGGCTCGCAGCAGATCGGAGGGATCGCGGGTTTCATAGCGGAAGCTACCGGTGACAGTGCCGCCGCTATCCAGCGCTGAGTTAGGGCCGAACTCAATGACGGCCCGTTTGAGCAACTCAGGATCAATAGTTTGATCGCCGGAGTGGTGGAAAATCTGGCCTTCCTGACGGGCGCCATCAATCGTGACTAAGGCAAACTTATCTTCTAACCCACGGATCCAGACTTTACGGCCATAGCGCTTACCGCCGTCTACGGTCACGCTGGGCAGGGTGTTGAGCACATCTTTAATGTCACTGGCCTGACGGTTACTCAGTTGTTCGGCATCAATTTGCTGCTGAACATGCACGTCAATGGCTTCACCGGTCACGACAATCGTTTCGCTGGTGGACGTACCGGCGGCATAAGCGGCTGTGGCCATGAGCGGGCCGCTTAATACCGCCGTAATCGCGATAGCCAGTGGTTTGATAGAAAAAGGTGAACAGTCCACGTTGCTTTTCGTTGTTGGCATAGAAGCCATACTTATTGTTGTCATAATAATTACTGGTCGTTATCTGAAAATGAGTTGTCTGAAAATTCAGAGAGCAGACATCGAACAAACCGGTTTCTGATAGCGGTTAGGCTGGATGAAACCGATGTTGATGCTGCGGTTCAGTCGACCTTGCTCACTGGTTACTCAATGTTGTTACTCAAATAGGATGCGAAAGTGTTGTGGTGCAAAAACGGCTTGGTATTGAAATCCTCTGCGCCTAATGGACATTCCGGTGGCGTAATCGCCTAAGCAATGTCCGTTAGCGTAGCGTTAAATTTCAATCGGTATCCGTCTGTATAATTGTTTTGCAAATGATACCTATTATCATTTGCATGGCAAGCGAAATTTTCATTAACTGATTATTTTTAAAGATAATTTTTAGCGAGCGTAGGCGCATAGATAGGGGCGAAAGTAAACCTTCCAGCCCCTGATAATGGAGAGCAGAATATTAAGAGAAAAGCCTGTTTTTGCTCGTCGTGAGCGTGGTGTACTTTAGCGCTATGTATTAGGCAGAGTTACGCGTTAAGCACAGGCGAGCACGGGAGTGGATAGATTATTGCAGCGCGACAAATGTCGGCTGACAGGTACAATCATCGGCGTTCCGTAGGCCGGATCGGGAACGACATCCGCTTGTAAACTGAATACCTGTTGCAATAACGCGGCAGACATGATGTCAGCCGGTTTGCCCTGCGCGCAGACGCCACCTTCATGGACAGCAACCAATTGGTCAGCATAGCGACAGGCTAAATTCAGATCATGCAGCACCATCACAATGGTTTTGCCATGCTCACGATTAAGCATCACCAGTAGATCCAGCAACTCAACTTGATGATTGAGATCCAAATAGGTCGTAGGTTCGTCCAAGAGCAGAATGTCTGCATCCTGTGCTAGCGTCATGGCTATCCATACGCGCTGGCGTTGCCCGCCAGACAAACTGTGTACCGGCTGGTGCATCAGTGCACGGGTATGTGTGAGATCCAATGCCCATTCCACTTTTTGCTGATCTTGTTCTGACCACTGACTAAACCAACGCTGGTGTGGGTAGCGCCCCTGTTTGACCAGTTGTAATACGGTCATTTCCTCAGGCGCGACGGGGCATTGTGGCAGAATAGCCAGCTGGCGTGCTACATCGGCTGCTTTCCACTGTGTCAGTGGGCGGCCATCTAACAACACTTGGCCGTCTACCGGCGGCAGTAAACGCGCTAACGATTTGAGCAAGGTGGACTTACCACAACCATTGGCACCGATAAATACGGTGATTTCGCCATCGGCAATATTCAGCGACAAGTCATGAATAATGCTGCGC